>NZ_JBFUHY010000014.1:0-96778 GCF_056402155.1 Pseudomonas sp. P4_C1 | reverse complement strand
GGGTGCGAGTAAAGAAGTCGCCCAGAAAGTGGCATGTAACACCCGTCGTTGGTGGGACAACAGTCGATGGGCCTTGAATTGGGTGCTTAATCTCGCGTGGTTTGATCGCTTGGGACTTCCACGTCTCTCCTGACCTCAATCCCTCGAACCGCCCGGTGCGGACCCGCATGCCGGGTGGTGTGGCAGGGGTACGGTCTATGAAGGCCGTCCCCTATGCCGATGTCTGGAAGAAGCCGAATTGTATATTTCTTTAATGCATAACCAAATGAATAAATATGATTTATAGATATATAAATCAGCTGTTAAGGTCACTCCATCGAAGCGAGATCGCAAACCGCGAATCGCCAACACCGTGCAAGGAATCGTCTGAATGTTGGTTGTCTCACTCGGTGGCAGTCCCAGCCAGCGCTCTCGTTCCGGGGTGCTGCTGGATCGCTCCCGGCAATGGTTACAAGAGCAGGGCGTGGAAGTGGTGAGTTATCAGGTACGGGACTTCCCGGCCGAAGACCTGCTGCACGCACGCTTCGACAGCCCTAAGGTGATCGACCTGCTGCAACAGATTGAAAACGCCGATGGCCTGCTGATCGCCACACCGGTTTACAAGGCATCGTTTTCCGGTGCGCTGAAAGTCGTGCTGGACCTGCTGCCCGAGCGCGCCTTGAGCCATAAGGTGGTTTTGCCGATGGCCACTGGCGGAAGCATCGCCCACATGCTGGCGGTGGATTACGCGCTCAAGCCGGTACTGTCGGCCTTGAAGGCCCAGGAAATGCTGCAGGGGATTTTCGCCGTCGACAGCCAGATCGCCTACGGCGAAGGTAGCGCACTGGCGCAGTTGGCGCCGGAGCTGGAACAACGACTGAATGAATCGCTGGAGCTGTTTTTCAGCGCCATGGCGCGACGGCCCAAGCCGCTTGATCCGAACCTGTTGAATGATCGTTTGTTGAGTGCTCGCTGGAGCATTTGAGTCTCACCGAAAAATTGAAGTACTGGCCTTACTCGCCCGCCAACGGGCAAGCAGGTGCAGCCAAAACCCAACTGCAAAAAGGAGAGCGCCATGCGCCCTGTCATTTTGCGTCGTGGTCTGGTCGCTCTGTTTGCTGCGGCTGTCACCTTCGGCGCCATTACTCAAGCTCAGGCCGAGACTTTACGAATCGGCTATCAGAAATACGGCACCCTGGTGCTGCTCAAAGCCAAGGGCACGCTGGAAAAACGCCTCGCCGCCCAAGGCGTGGACGTGCAATGGACTGAATTCCCCGGTGGCCCGCAACTGCTTGAAGGCTTGAACGTCGGCTCCATCGACTTCGGCGTCACCGGTGAGACTCCGCCCGTGTTCGCTCAGGCGGCCGGTGCCGATTTGCTCTACGTCGCCTACGAACCGCCAGCGCCCCACAGTGAGGCGATCCTGGTGCCGAAGGACTCGCCGGTCAAATCGGTGGCGGACCTCAAAGGCAAGAAAGTCGTGCTCAACAAGGGCTCCAACGTGCACTACCTGCTGGTGCGCGCACTGGAAGACGCCGGCCTCAAATACACCGACATCCAGACCGTATTCCTGCCGCCGGCCGATGCCCGCGCCGCGTTCGAGCGTGGCAGCGTCGACGCCTGGGTGATCTGGGACCCGTACCAGGCCGCCGCCGAACAACAGCTGCAAGCGCGCACCCTGCGCGATGGCCAGGGCATCGTCGACAACCATCAGTTCTACCTGGCGACCAAACCTTATGCGCAGAAGAATCCCGAGGTGATCAAGACCCTGGTCGAAGAAGTGCGCGCGGTGGGCGAGTGGTCCAGGGCTAACCCGCAAGAGGTGACCCAACAGGTTTCTCCGCTGCTCGGCCTGCCAGCGGACATCACCCTGACTTCGGTGAAACGCCAGGGCTATGGCGCGCTGTTCCTCACCCCGGAAGTGGTCGCGGCGCAACAGAAAATCGCCGACAGCTTCTACCAGCTCAAGCTGATTCCCAAGCCGTTGAGCATCAAGGACGTGATCTGGACGCCGCCGGCTGCCGTTGCCAAAGCCCAATAATTCGATTCCCCAAGGAGACCACTCCATGAGCCTCAATATTTTCTGGTTCCTGCCCACCCACGGCGATGGCCATTACCTTGGCACCGCTGAAGGCGCACGTGCCGTCGATCACGGTTACCTGCAACAAGTCGCACAGGCAGCGGATCGCCTGGGGTTCGGCGGGGTACTGATCCCTACCGGCCGCTCGTGTGAAGACTCGTGGCTGGTGGCGGCATCGCTGATTCCGGTGACCCAGCGCTTGAAGTTCCTTGTCGCCCTGCGCCCCGGGATCATTTCCCCGACGGTGGCGGCGCGTCAGGCCGCGACCCTGGATCGGCTGTCTGGTGGTCGTGCGCTGTTCAACCTGGTGACCGGCGGTGATCCGGAAGAGTTGGCGGGCGATGGTCTGTTCCTCAGCCACGAAGAACGCTATCAGGCCTCGGTGGAGTTCACCCGTATATGGCGTCGGGTGCTGGAAGGCGAAACCGTCGATTACGATGGTCAGCACATCAGCGTGAAAGGCGCGAAATTGCTGTATCCACCGATCCAGCAACCGCGTCCTCCGCTGTACTTCGGCGGCTCCTCGGAAGCCGCGCAAGACCTGGCCGCCGAACAGGTGGAAATGGTCCTGACCTGGGGCGAACCACCGGCCGCCGTCGCGGAAAAAATCGAACAGGTCCGCGCCAAGGCCGCCAAGCTTGGACGCACCGTGCGCTTCGGCATTCGCCTGCACGTGATCGTGCGTGAAACCAACGATGAGGCCTGGAAGGCCGCGGATCGACTGATCTCCCATCTCGACAACGACACCATCGCCCGTGCCCAGGCTTCGCTGGCGCGTTTCGATTCGGTCGGTCAGCAACGCATGGCCGCATTGCATGGCGGCAACCGCGACAATCTGGAGGTCAGCCCTAACCTGTGGGCCGGTGTCGGTCTGGTGCGCGGCGGTGCGGGTACGGCGCTGGTGGGCGATGGTCCGACCGTGGCCGCCCGTGTGAAGGAGTACGCGGACCTGGGCATCGACACCTTTATTTTTTCGGGATACCCGCACCTGGAAGAGTCGTACCGGGTGGCCGAGTTGCTGTTCCCGCACCTCGATGTCGAGCGTCCAGAACTGCCGAAAAGTGCCGGCTACGTCAGCCCGTTCGGCGAGATGGTCGCCAACGACATTCTGCCCAAAGCCGCGTCCCAGAGCTGAGGCGCGGTCATGAAGAAAATCATCCACAGCCTGGCGCCCTGGGCGTTGCCGGTGTTGTTGCTGGCGGTGTGGCAGTTGAGTGTGTCGATGGGCTGGTTGTCGACACGGATTCTGCCGGCGCCGATCGCCGTCATCGAGGCCGGCGTGAGCCTGGTGCGCAGCGGCGAAATCTGGACGCACCTGGCGATCAGTGGCTGGCGTGCCGCGCTGGGCTTCACCATCGGCGGCGGCATCGGCCTGACGCTTGGCTTCATCACCGGTCTGTCGAAGTGGGGCGAGCGCCTGCTCGACAGTTCGGTGCAGATGATCCGCAACGTGCCGCACCTGGCGCTGATTCCACTGGTGATTCTGTGGTTCGGCATCGACGAGTCGGCGAAGATTTTCCTGGTGGCGCTGGGCACGTTGTTCCCGATTTACCTCAATACCTATCACGGCATCCGCAACGTCGACCCGGCGCTGGTGGAGATGTCGCGCAGTTATGGCTTGTCGGGTTTCGGTCTGTTCTGGCAGGTGATTCTGCCGGGGGCGCTGCCTTCGATTCTGGTCGGCGTGCGCTTTGCCCTGGGTTTTATGTGGCTGACGTTGATCGTGGCGGAAACCATCTCCGCGAGTTCCGGCATCGGCTATCTGGCCATGAATGCCCGGGAGTTTTTGCAGACCGACGTGGTGGTGCTGGCGATTCTGTTGTACGCGGTGCTCGGCAAACTGGCTGACCTCGCGGCCCGTGGACTTGAGCGTGTGTGGCTGCGCTGGCACCCGGCGTATCAGGTTGCCAGGGGAGGTTCGGTATGACCGCCCAACAACCTCCACGCCTGCTGCGCGGGACTCCGCTGGTGGTGCGCAAGTTGCAAAAAACTTTCGGTGCACGGCAGGTGCTGCGCGAGATCGACCTGCACATTCCGGCGGGTCAGTTTGTCGCCGTGGTCGGTCGTAGCGGCTGCGGCAAAAGTACCTTGCTGCGCTTGCTCGCCGGTCTCGATCAACCCTCGGGCGGTGAGTTGCTCGCCGGTGCCGCGCCATTGCGTGAAGCGCGGGAAGACACGCGGCTGATGTTCCAGGAAGCGCGTTTGTTGCCTTGGAAAAAGATCATCGACAACGTCGGTCTCGGCCTCAAGGGCAACTGGCGGCCGCAAGCGCTTGAAGCCTTGGAAGCGGTGGGCCTGGCCGATCGCGCCAATGAGTGGCCGGCAGCGTTGTCCGGTGGGCAGAAGCAACGCGTGGCTTTGGCCCGTGCGTTGATTCATCAGCCGCGCCTGCTGTTGCTCGATGAACCCTTGGGGGCGCTGGATGCCCTGACCCGAATTGAAATGCAGCAACTGATCGAACGACTCTGGCAGCAGCACGGCTTCACCGTATTGCTGGTGACCCATGACGTCAGCGAAGCGGTGGCGATTGCCGATCGGGTGATCCTGATCGAAGACGGCGAAGTCGGCCTCGACCTGCACGTGGAATTGCCGCGCCCTCGGGTGCGCGGTTCCCATCGGCTGGCGGCGCTGGAAACCGAAGTGCTCAATCGCGTGCTGGCGCTGCCCGGCCAGCCGCCGGAGCCGGAACCTGTTTCACCCTTGCCCACGCAGTTGCGCTGGGCTCAATAACTCAAGCCTCATCCAACGACAGGAATCAACATCATGACAATCAAGGCCATCAACGTTCGCAACCAGTTCAAAGGCTCCATCAAGGAAATCGTCCTCGGCGACGTGCTGTCGGAAATCGACGTGCAGACCGCTTCCGGCATCGTCACTTCGGTGATCACCACGCGCTCGGTGAAAGAGCTGGAACTGGCGGTCGGCAGTGAAGTGATCGCGTTTGTGAAATCCACCGAGGTGTCGATCGCCAAGTTGTAAGCAATATGCGTAAACATCAACCCCGAAGGGTTTGAGCCCTTCGGGGTTTTTTCATGTGTGCTTGTCTTGAGCTGAGCGGTGCGGCCATCGCGAGCAAGCTCGCTCCCACAGGATTATTTGTCGTTCACAGAATCTGAGTTCACTGAAGATCCTTGTGGGAGCGAGCTTGCTCGCGATGAGGCCGGTGTGTGCGCTAGAGATTCCGCTTGGGCAAATACGGCGGCAAATACAACCCCACATAAGCATCAAATACCCGCATCCCTTCTTCAGCCATGCGCGGCGTAATCTGCCCGTGCTGCTGCACCGAGCGCGCATACACCCGGTCGCCCAGCTCCATGGCCAGGGCGAACACATCGACATCGCTCGGCAATGTCGGCAGCTCGAAGTGATGGTTGAACAACTTGTGCATCAGGTCGCCCAATTCGATGTCGTGCTGGCGGTCGGCCTGGGTGACTTCGGTCAGGCCGTGCTGGGCCAGTATGAGTTGGCGGGCGGCGGCGTCCTCTGCATAGATGTCGAGCATGCGTTGTTCCACCAGTCGCGACAGATCGCGCCAGCCATTCAAGGCGAGGTGATCGATGGGGGCTTGCAGGCAGGCGCGGAAGGCCGCATGGACGTCGGCGGTCAAGGCTTCGAGCAGGGCAGGCACGCTGGCGAAGAAGTGGTAGACCGAGGAGGGTGGAATCTCCGCGCGCTCGGCGACGCTGTAGATCGACAGACTGGCCACGCCCTCGGCGGCCAACAGCGTGCGGGCCGCATCGAGAATCGAATCGATCCGGGCCTGGCTGCGTGCGCGGGGTTTGCGGGGGGTGGCTACGCGTGTCATCGGAGTCTCCTGCGGGGCAGCGGGCATTGTACGAGTCGACTCGCCCCTTGTCTGTATTGACTCACCGCCTCGCTTGGCAGTCCCGATGACTCATTTACCGACCACCACGCTACGATCGTTCAAGGGTTGGATCGGGCGAGCATTCATTGGATATATCGCTCGAAAAGCCTCCAGTTGTGCCTGGGACAATTGCACCGCAGTCGTCAGCACGTTCCACCGTACACCTTCAGTGCACGGTGGCTCTGTAAGAGAACCCATGAAGGCATAGGCGTTATGGTTTTCAGGCAATAAATCGGCAATGTTCGCGTTGTTCAAGGTGACCATGCCGCCTGCATTCCTGGGCATGGCGGCGAAGATCGGTTCCAGTGCCGTGTTGTGTGCGCCCTCTTCATACATCAAGGCAATAATCGCCAGTTCGCCTGCGTCATTTCGGTGAACCAGATGTGCGCCCAATGGATAAGTGCGGCCCTGAATCGTTTCTTCAGCAGGTGTGTGAAAGTGTAATTGCACGAGGGAAAAAGTACCGGAGGGCAGGGAGACACTACCTGAATTTGGCGCAGACACCTGAATCGTATGGCCGTTGTTCAGTACGGTAACTTTGTTTGGGCGATAGCTGAAGGACGCCGGTTTGAATGGGTACTCGAACGCGTTTTGGATGTCGATCGGTGACTGTTCGTTCCCTGACTTGCAAAGGCTGTATTCGCTTTTCAGTTCGCCCCAGTTTTCCGGGCCAGAGGGTCCTGCGTAACTCCATGGGGCAGTATCGGGAGTTTTGGCCCACGCAGTGGCGCACAGACCAGCGACGATCAGGGTAATGGCGGTACCTAATGGAATTTTAGTCATAAATGCAAAACTCAAAACTCAACACTTGGAGGGGCGACCGGATCAAATCTCGGGACCCTGAAGTTTGATCTTGCGGCGAGGTAATCGATGTAATCACTGTCTGATGGTTGTGTAGGAGTTGTCCCGGAAATGCCAGTCATCACTCAGCCGAAATGAACCCATAAAAAAACGCCGCAGGCTGTGAGGCCGGCGGCGTTTTTTTACTACTGCAACCGATTAAACGGTATGCAGGTACCAGTTGTACTCGAGGTCGGAGATGGAGTGTTCGAACTCCTCCAGCTCGCTCTCTTTGCATGCGACGAAGATATCGATGTATTTCGGATCGATGTACTTGGCCATGACTTCGCTGTCGTCCAGCTCGCGCAGTGCATCGCGCAGGTTGTTCGGCAGGCTCTGCTCGTTTTGCTCGTAGCTGTTGCCTTCCACTGGAGCGCCAGGCTCGACCTTGTTGGTCAGGCCGTGGTGCACGCCCGCCAGGACCGAAGCCATCAGCAGGTACGGGTTGGCATCGGCGCCGGCCACACGGTGTTCGATGCGTACGGCATCGGCGGCACCGGTCGGTACGCGAATCGCTACGGTGCGGTTGTCCAGGCCCCAGCACGGCGAGTTCGGCACGTAGAACTGTGCGCCGAAACGACGGTACGAGTTGACGTTCGGGCAGAGGAAGGCCATCTGCGCCGGTAGGGTCTCGAGCACACCGCCGATCGCGTGACGCAGTGCGGCGTTCTGCTCGGGATCCTCACTGGCAAAAATATTCTTGCCGTCTTTGTCGAGAATCGAGATATGGACGTGCAGACCATTGCCCGCCTGGCCCGGATACGGCTTGGCCATGAAGGTGGTGTCCATTTCATGGTCGTAGGCGATGTTCTTGATCAGGCGCTTGAGCAGGACCGCGTAGTCGCAGGCCTTGATCGGGTCAGCCACGTGGTGCAGGTTGACTTCGAACTGCGCCGGGGCACTTTCCTTGACGATGGCGTCGGCCGGAATGCCTTGCTCTTTGGCACCTTCCAGAATGTCCTGGAGGCAGTCGACGTATTCGTCGAGGTCGTCGATCAGGTAGACCTGTGTCGAGTGCGGACGTTTGCCGGAAACCGGCGAGCGAGGCGGTTGCGGACGACCGTTCACGTTCTCCTGGTCGATCAGGTAGAACTCCAGTTCGAACGCGGCGCAGATGGTCAGGCCCATTTCGTCGAACTTGCGCACCACGTTGGCCAGCACTTCACGCGGGTCGGCGAAGAATGGCTCGCCTTCGAGTTCGTGCATGGTCATCAACAGTTGCGCGGTCGGGCGCTTCTGCCATGGCTCGTTGCACAGGGTATCGGGGATTGGATAGCAGATTCGGTCAGCATCACCGATGTCCAGGCCCAGGCCGGTGCTTTCCACCGTCGAGCCATTGATATCCAGAGCAAATAAAGAGGCCGGCAGGTTGATGCCTTTCTCGTAAACCTTGTGGAGGCTGGTGCGTTCGATGCGCTTGCCGCGCACCACACCATTCATATCCGCAATCAGAAGGTCAACGTACAGAACCTCAGGATGTTCCTTAAGGAACGCGTTCGCTTCGTTAAGCTGAACGGCACGCGGGGGTACCGACATGATGCAACACCTTTGTTGTTAAAAATATCAATCATTGATCTTTTCAGATTCCAGTCAACCCGAACGGCATGCCGAAGTCAAGCGAGGCCTTTTTTGCCCTAAAAAAGCGCTTGTGTGGCTTTTTTGAGGCGCTTTGGGGCGTTTTTATGCCTTTGGCCCCAGTGGCGCCCGCAGGCTTGAGCGGGCCGTGTTGTATTTTTTACGGGGGTGTTGTGTAAAAAAATGAACAAGGCTAAGCTCGAATCAAACCCATAACAGCAATAATACCGGGGTGCTTCATGTCTCGCCTGCCGATAATCGGCGTCACCGACTGCTCAAGACAGGTCGGTCGGCATGTTTATCACATCAGTGATGACACGTCCGTCCGTTCCGTGGCCTCGGCGGTTCCGGTGATCCTTGCGTCCCTGACGGTTCGACCGTCCCCGTCCGATATTCTGGACGGTCGCGATGGCACCCCCATTACGGTTACTCCATTCAATATAGAACCGATTCACAATAGCGGCCTGACCATCGTTCAGGGCTCCGCTCGCGATTCTGCACGCCCGGCCTCTGCAGCCGCGTTGGCAAGCACGATAATCTGCCGCGCAAACGCTCTACAACGCGACGCCGATGCGTCAAACAACGCCTGACCTTAAAAGGGTCAGACAACTCAAGCCTAGAGGCATTTATGAGTAACAACCTCGACCAGCTCACCGATTGGTTGAAAAACCACAAGATCACAGAAGTCGAATGCATGATCGCCGACTTGACCGGGATTACCCGGGGCAAGATTTCGCCGACCAACAAATTCATCGCCGAAAAGGGCATGCGCCTGCCAGAGAGCGTGCTGTTGCAGACCGTGACCGGCGATTACGTCGAAGACGACATCTATTACGAACTGCTCGACCCGGCCGACATCGACATGATCTGCCGCCCCGACCAGAGTGCGGTGTACCTGGTGCCGTGGGCCATCGAGCCGACCGCCATCGTCATCCACGATACCTACGACAAGCAAGGCAACCCGATCGAGCTGTCGCCGCGCAACGTGCTCAAGAAAGTCCTGAAACTCTATACCGACAAAGGCTGGCAGCCGATCGTGGCGCCGGAAATGGAGTTTTACCTGACCAAGCGCAGTGACGACCCGGACTACCCGTTGCAGCCGCCGGTCGGTCGCTCCGGTCGCCCGGAAACCGGTCGTCAGTCGTTCTCCATTGAAGCGGCGAACGAGTTCGATCCGCTGTTCGAAGACGTCTATGACTGGTGCGAACTGCAGGACCTGGACCTCGATACGCTGATCCACGAGGACGGCACGGCGCAGATGGAAATCAACTTCCGTCACGGCGATGCCCTGTCCCTGGCCGACCAGATCCTGGTGTTCAAGCGCACCATGCGCGAGGCCGCGCTCAAGCACAACGTCGCTGCGACCTTCATGGCCAAGCCGATGACCGGCGAGCCGGGCAGCGCCATGCACTTGCACCAGAGCGTCATCGACATCGAGACCGGCAAGAACATCTTTTCTAATGAAGACGGGACCATGAGCCAGCTGTTCCTGCACCACATCGGTGGTCTGCAGAAACTCATTCCCGAGCTGTTGCCGCTGTTCGCACCCAACGTCAACTCGTTCCGCCGCTTCCTGCCGGATACTTCGGCACCGGTGAACGTGGAGTGGGGCGAAGAGAACCGCACCGTGGGCCTGCGGGTGCCGGATGCGGGGCCGCAAAACCGTCGGGTGGAAAACCGCCTGCCGGGCGCCGATGCCAACCCCTACCTGGCAATTGCCGCGAGCCTGCTCTGCGGTTACATCGGCATGGTCGAAGGCCTGAACCCGAGTGCACCGGTGGTGGGACGTGGCTATGAACGCCGCAACCTGCGCCTGCCGCTGACCATCGAAGACGCGCTGGAACGCATGGAAAACAGTTCAACCATCGAGAAATACCTCGGCAAAAATTTCATCACTGGCTACGTCGCGGTCAAGCGGGCCGAGCATGAAAACTTCAAGCGCGTGATCAGTTCGTGGGAAAGGGAATTCCTGCTCTTTGCCGTCTGATACGCCAGGCGCCGCCGCTACCTGGTGGCGCTTACACCTGATTTTTTTAGGAGATTCACATGACCAGCAACAATCCGCAAACCCGTGAATGGCAAACCTTGAGCAATGACCACCACCTGGCTCCGTTCAGCGACTTCAAGCAGCTGAAAGAGAAAGGCCCGCGGATCATTACCAACGCCAAGGGCGTTTACCTCTGGGACAGCGAAGGTAACAAGATCCTCGACGGTATGGCCGGCCTGTGGTGTGTCGCGATTGGTTATGGTCGCGATGAACTGGCCGATGCCGCCAGCAAGCAGATGCGCGAGCTGCCTTACTACAACCTGTTCTTCCAGACGGCGCACCCACCGGTACTGGAGCTGGCCAAGGCTATCGCCGACATCGCGCCAGAGGGTATGAACCATGTGTTCTTCACCGGTTCCGGCTCTGAAGGCAACGACACCATGTTGCGTATGGTTCGTCACTACTGGGCGATCAAGGGCCAGCCGAAAAAGAAAGTCATCATCAGYCGCAAGAACGGCTATCACGGTTCCACCGTGGCCGGCGCGAGCCTGGGCGGCATGACGTACATGCACGAACAGGGCGACTTGCCGATCCCGGGCATCGTTCACATTGCCCAGCCGTACTGGTTCGCCGAAGGCGGCGACATGACTCCGGAAGAATTCGGTGTATGGGCGGCCAACCAGCTGGAAGAAAAGATTCTGGAAGTCGGCGTCGACAACGTCGGTGCCTTTATTGCCGAACCGATCCAGGGTGCCGGTGGCGTGATCATTCCGCCAGAGACCTACTGGCCGCGCATCAAGGAAATCCTCGCCAAGTACGACATCCTGTTCGTGGCTGACGAAGTGATTTGCGGTTTCGGTCGCACCGGCGAGTGGTTCGGCAGCGATTTCTACGGCCTCAAGCCAGACATGATGACCATCGCCAAGGGCCTGACCTCGGGCTACATCCCGATGGGCGGCCTGATCGTGCGTGATGAAGTGGTGGACGTGCTCAACGAGGGCGGCGACTTCAACCACGGTTTCACCTATTCCGGGCACCCGGTGGCGGCGGCTGTGGGGCTGGAAAACATCCGTATCCTGCGCGACGAGAAAATTGTCGAGCGCGTGAAGTCAGAAACGGCACCGTATTTGCAAAAGCGTCTGCGGGAACTGAACGATCACCCGCTGGTGGGTGAAGTTCGTGGGGTCGGGCTGTTGGGGGCCATCGAACTGGTCCAGGACAAAGCCACTCGCAAGCGTTACGAGGGCAAGGGCGTCGGCATGATCTGCCGTCAGTTCTGCTTCGACAATGGCCTGATCATGCGCGCAGTCGGCGACACCATGATCATCGCTCCGCCACTGGTGATCACGCCGGCGGAAATCGATGAGCTGGTGGCCAAGGCTCGCAAGTGCCTTGACCTGACCCTGAGTGCATTGCAGGGCTAAGTGCTAGGCTCAGAGCGAGGGAGCTGCGGCACTCTCGCTCAAAGCTGTCACAAAGGCCGGTCTTTTCTTGAAAGACCGCCTCGGATCTTGCCAGACTAGCTGCAGTTCCAGTTGTCCGGGTTCGGCCGCTGAACAAAGTGGTTCAAAAAAGAAAAATTTGGAGCATGACGCATGAAGGCATTAGGTAAAAAGCTTGCTGGCAAGACACTTCTCGCCCTGTCCGTCGCGGGCATGATGGCGGGTGCGGTTCAGGCGGATGACAAGGTGTTGCACGTATACAACTGGTCCGACTACATCGCTCCGGACACCATCGCGAACTTCGAGAAAGAGTCGGGGATCAAGGTCGTTTACGACGTATTCGACAGCAACGAGACCCTGGAAGCCAAACTGCTGGCGGGCAAGTCCGGCTACGACGTGGTCGTGCCATCGAACAACTTCCTGGCCAAGCAGATCAAGGCCGGCGTATATCAGGAGCTGGACCAGTCCAAGCTGCCTAACTGGAAAAACCTGAACCAGGATCTGCTCAAGGCCGTTTCGGTCAGTGACCCTGGCAACAAGCACGCCTTCCCGTACATGTGGGGCTCGATCGGCATCGGTTACAACCCGGCGAAGGTCAAGGCTGCGTTGGGCGTCGATACCATCGACTCCTGGGACGTGCTGCTCAAACCGGAAAACATTGCCAAGCTCAAGGGTTGCGGTGTGAGTTTCCTCGATTCGCCGACCGAAATGCTCCCGGTCGCGCTGCACTACCTGGGCCTGCCAACCGACAGTCAGAAGAAAGAAGACATCAAGAAAGCCGAGGAACTGTTCCTCAAGATTCGTCCTTCGATCACCTACTTCCACTCGTCCAAGTACATCTCGGACCTGGCCAACGGCAACATCTGCGTAGCGGTTGGCTACTCGGGTGACGTTCAGCAGGCCAAGTCCCGTGCCGCAGAGGCGGGTGACAAGGTCAAAGTCAGCTACGCCATTCCGAAAGAAGGCGCTGGCAGTTTCTTCGACATGGTCGCGATTCCCAAGGATGCCGAGAACGTTCAGGGCGCCTACAAGTTCATGACCTTCCTGCAGAAGCCTGAAGTCATGGCCAGTATCACCAACGCCGTACGCTTCCCGAACGGTAACGCCGCTGCAACAGCTCTGGTAGAAAAAGACATCACCAGCGATCCAGGCATCTACCCGCCAGCCGATGTGCAGGCCAAGTTGTATGCCATCGCCGACCTGCCAGCGGCGACCCAGCGTGAAATGACCCGCAGCTGGACCAAGATCAAATCCGGTAAATAAGCCGGTTTGATGCAACGGCCTGTTGTCGTCACCTGCGCGGTGGCGGCAACAGGTTGAATTAAATGACAAAAGTTTTGCTGGAACGGTTTTTCGAGGGTAAGTTGCGCGCCGGTTTTGTTGCCGGGCAACTACGGTTGTCATGTAACGCGGGGCAACTTGGGCCCAACTAATTTCAGAGGACCTCCACTTGCCTGTTTTTTCTTTCTTGCGCAAAGCCATGCTGGTCGGCGCCGGGCTGACGATTGCTGTCAGTGTCCAGGCCGCCGGTACCGTGCATATTTATAACTGGTCAGACTACATCGGCGAGACCACCCTGGCCGACTTCCAGAAAGAGACCGGTATCAAGCCGGTTTATGACGTCTTCGATTCCAACGAAACCCTGGAAGGCAAGTTGCTCGCCGGGCGTACCGGCTACGACGTGGTCGTGCCGTCGAACCACTTTCTCGGCAAACAGATCAAGGCCGGGGCGTTCCAGAAACTCGACAAGTCGCAGCTGCCGAACTATTCGAACCTCGACCCGGTGCTGCTCAAGCGCCTGGAACAGAACGATCCGGGCAACCTGTACGCCGTGCCGTACCTGTGGGGCACCAATGGCATCGGCTACAACGTCGACAAGGTCAAGGCTGTGCTGGGCGTCGACACGATCGATTCCTGGGGCGTGCTGTTCGAGCCGCAGAACATCAAGAAACTGCAAAGCTGTGGTGTAGCCTTCCTCGACTCCGCCGATGAAATGATGCCGACAGTGCTCAACTACATGGGCCTGAATGCCAACAGCACCGATCCCAAGGACTACGAAAAGGCCACCGCCAAGTTGCTTGCAGTGCGACCTTACGTGACCTACTTCCACTCTTCGAAATACATCGCGGATCTGGCCAACGGCGATATCTGCGTGGCGATCGGTTTCTCCGGCGACATCTTCCAGGCGAAGAATCGCGCCGAAGAAGCCAAGAAAGGCGTGAACATCGCCTATTCGATCCCGAAAGAGGGCGGCGCGCTCTGGTTCGACATGCTGGCGATTCCGAAGGACTCGGCCAACGTGAAGCAGGCCAACGCGTTCATCAACTATTTGCTCAAACCCGAGGTGATTGCCCAGGTCAGTGATTACGTCGGCTATGCCAACCCTAATCCGGGGGCGGACAAACTGATGGAACAGTCCATTCGCACCGACGAAGCGGTTTATCCACCGCAAGCGGTGCTCGACAAGACCTACGTGTCCATCGAGCTACCGCCGAATATTCAACGTTTGATGACCCGCAGCTGGACCAAGGTCAAGTCGGGTAAATAGTTTCAAGGCTCAAACTATCCAGGTTGGCTCACCTTGAGCGAACTGCACTCTTTTTTTCTGGGAGTTTCGTAAATGGCAGTTGCCTCCGGCGCCTATAAGAAAGCCCTCGAGGGCGACCAGTCACCTAAACAGGTACTGGTCAAAATCGACCGGGTCACGAAGAAGTTCGACGAGACGATTGCCGTGGACGATGTGTCCCTGGAAATCAAGAAAGGCGAAATTTTCGCCCTGCTCGGCGGTTCGGGATCGGGCAAATCCACGTTGCTGCGCATGCTCGCAGGTTTCGAACGGCCCACGGAGGGGCGCATTTTCCTCGATGGCGTAGACATCACTGACATGCCGCCCTACGAGCGGCCAATCAACATGATGTTCCAGTCCTACGCCCTGTTTCCGCACATGACTGTGGCGCAGAACATTGCCTTCGGCCTCAAGCAGGACAAGTTGTCGGCCGCTGAAATCGATGCACGGGTGGCGGACATGCTCAAGCTGGTACAGATGAGCCAGTACGCCAAGCGCAAGCCGCATCAGTTGTCCGG
The DNA here is from genome assembly GCF_056402155.1 of Pseudomonas sp. P4_C1. Lineage (NCBI taxonomy): Bacteria > Pseudomonadati > Pseudomonadota > Gammaproteobacteria > Pseudomonadales > Pseudomonadaceae > Pseudomonas > Pseudomonas sp. P4_C1. The sequence goes on along the minus strand of NZ_JBFUHY010000014.1, from coordinate 81,926 downwards.
CGGGCAGCGTCAGCGCGTGGCCCTGGCCCGTTCCCTGGCCAAGCGTCCGAAATTGCTGCTGCTCGACGAACCGATGGGCGCCCTGGACAAGAAGCTGCGTTCGCAAATGCAGCTGGAGCTGGTGGAGATCATCGAGCGCGTCGGCGTAACTTGCGTGATGGTGACCCACGACCAGGAAGAGGCCATGACCATGGCCGAGCGCATCGCGATCATGCACCTGGGCTGGATCGCCCAGATCGGCAGCCCGATCGACATCTACGAAACCCCGACCAGCCGCCTGGTCTGCGAATTCATCGGCAACGTGAACATCTTCGAAGGCGAAGTGATCGACGACGCCGAAGGCCACGCGATCATTACCTGCAAGGACCTGGATCGTCAGATCTATGTCGGCCACGGCATCAGCACTTCGGTGCAGGACAAGTCGGTTACCTACGCGATACGTCCGGAAAAACTGCTGGTCACCGCCAACATGCCGACCTGCCAGTACAACTGGTCCAGCGGCAAGGTGCACGACATCGCCTACCTCGGCGGCCATTCGGTGTTCTACGTCGAACTGCCAAGCGGCAAGCTGGTGCAGTCGTTCGTGGCCAACGCCGAGCGTCGCGGGCAGCGTCCGACCTGGGGTGATCAGGTCTACGTGTACTGGGAAGACGACAGCGGCGTGGTACTTCGCTCATGAACATGCGCAAACTCAAACGCCGTCTCAATCGAATAATTCCCGGTGGCCGTCAGATGGTCATCGGAGTTCCTTTCATCTGGCTGTTCCTGTTCTTCATGCTGCCGTTCTTCATTGTTCTGAAGATCAGCTTCGCCGAAGCGGACGTCGCCATTCCGCCGTACACCGAAATCTACAGCTACGCCGAGCAGAAGCTGCAGTTGCTGCTTAACCTGGGCAACTACGCAATGCTGGCCGGTGACGAGCTGTACATCGCCGCTTACCTCGGCTCGTTGAAGATGGCGCTTTTCAGCACCATCCTCTGCCTGCTGATCGGCTACCCGATGGCCTACGGCATCTCCGTTGCCCGCAAGGAAGTGCAGACGGTGCTGGTGCTGCTGATCATGATGCCGACCTGGACCGCGATCCTGATCCGCGTTTATGCGTGGATGGGCATCCTCAGCAACAACGGCCTGCTCAATGGTTTCCTGATGAGCATGGGCTGGATCGACGAACCGCTGCAGATCCTCAACACCAACCTGGCGGTCTACATCGGCGTAGTCTATTCCTACCTGCCGTTCATGATCCTGCCGTTGTACGCCAACCTGGTGAAGCACGACCAGAGCCTGCTGGAAGCCGCGTCGGACCTGGGTTCGAGCACCTTCAACAGCTTCTGGAAAATCACCGTGCCGCTGTCGAAAAACGGCATCATCGCAGGCTGCATGCTGGTGTTCATCCCGGTGGTGGGCGAGTTCGTGATCCCGGAACTGCTGGGCGGTCCGGAAACCCTGATGATCGGTAAAGTGCTCTGGCAGGAGTTCTTCAACAACCGTGACTGGCCGGTGGCGTCTGCCCTGGCGGTGGTGATGCTGGCGATCCTGATTGTGCCGATCATTCTGTTCAACCGTAGTCAGGCCAAAGAAATGGAGGGCAAGGAATGAAGCGCTTCCGTTTCTCAAGTTTCATGCTGGTAGCGGGTTTGCTATTCATCTACGCGCCGATGCTGATCCTGGTGATCTACTCGTTCAACGCCTCCAAACTGGTAACGGTGTGGGGCGGCTGGTCGGTCAAGTGGTACGTCGGCTTGCTCGACAACAGCCAGTTGATGGGCTCGGTGGTGCGCTCGCTGGAAATCGCCTGCTACACGGCGGTGGCGGCGGTGGCACTGGGTACATTGGCGGCGTTCGTCCTGACGCGCATTACGCGCTTCAAGGGCCGCACCCTGTTCGGTGGCCTGGTCACCGCGCCACTGGTCATGCCTGAGGTGATCACCGGTCTGTCGCTGTTGCTGCTGTTCGTGGCCATGGCGCAGATGATCGGCTGGCCGCAGGAGCGCGGCATCGTCACCATCTGGATCGCCCACACCACGTTCTGTGCGGCCTATGTGGCGGTGGTGGTCTCGGCGCGTTTGCGCGAGCTGGACCTGTCCATCGAAGAGGCGGCCATGGACCTGGGCGCGAAACCGTGGAAGGTGTTCTTCCTGATCACCATCCCGATGATCGCCCCATCGCTGGCGGCGGGCGGCATGATGTCGTTCGCCCTGTCGCTGGATGACCTGGTGCTGGCGAGCTTCGTGTCCGGCCCGGGTTCCACGACCCTGCCGATGGAAGTGTTCTCGGCGGTGCGTCTGGGGGTGAAGCCCGAGATCAACGCCGTGGCCAGCCTGATCCTGCTGGCCGTGTCGATCGTGACCTTCATGGTCTGGTTCTTCAGCCGTCGCGCCGAAGAAAGCCGCAAGCGTGCGATCCAGCAAGCGATCGAGGAAGCGGCAGCCGACTCGTGGAAGCAACCGGACGTGCGTCGCGCACAGGCACCGGAAGCGGCTTGAGCCCGAATTGGGTAGACCACATTTGAGTGGTCTACCCAAATCCAATGTGGGAGCAAGCTCGCTCCCACAGGTTCTTCTGCAGTCAGGAAGTCCAAGGGGATTTACGGATGACCTCGACGAAGTTCATCGGCTTGAACCCCGGCTCCTGATCCACCAGCACATCGGTCTTCACATTGCCGAACGTGGTCTGCGGACGATGGCGCAAGCCGTCGGCAAACGCGCAGATGATGCACTCCTTGAATCCCTCGCCCCGTGGATGCGCATGCACCACCGCTTCGCGCTGCACGGAGGAGAACGCCGCGTAGTCCATGCCCAGCACGTCCATCTCGACGCCGGCCGTTACCAGCGCCACGGTGGGCCGCAAGTGCTGAGGCACGCCCGGCGTGGTGTGCAGGGCAATCGATAGCCAGACCTGTTCGATATCGTCATCGCTCAATCCGTACGGCTTGAGAAATGCGGCTGCCGCGTTGGCTCCATCGACTTCGAAGCGTTCGTTGTCACTGCGATGACCTTGCACCAGGCCCAGGTCATGGAACATCGCGCCGACGTACAGCAACTCCGGGTTGTAGGCCAATCGCTTGCGCTCACCGCTCAGTGCACCGAACAGGAAGACCCGGCGCGAGTGGTGGTAGAGCAGGTCCGACTCGATGTCACGGATGTATTCGGTGGTGGCCTTGGCCAGCGCGCTGTCCGGGATCCTGATGCCGGCGATGGTGCTGCTCATTGAGTTGTCCTCGTCGTGATGAGGGTTCCAGTCTGTTCCGGCCCCCGAAACCGGACAATCGATCCATGGCTGCGATCCCGGCCAATGAGCGTGCATATCGCGCCAACCTCGCTTGTTGCTTGTGGATTGGCTAGGGTGCATGCAGACCCTGTAGGAGCGAGCCTGCTCGCGATGAACGTGAGAGCGCCGCGTAAATCCAGGCAGCCCCCGTCATCGTTGACGTCCATCGCGAGCAGGCTCGCTCCTACAGGTGTGCGTTGCCATTCAATGCCATCAGAGGCGTTTTGAACCATGAGTAAAACCGTAGCCATTGTGGTGTTCGCCGGCGTTCAGTCTCTGGATGTCACCGGCCCCATGGATGTGTTTTCCGAGGCCAATCGTTTCCTCGCCCCGCAGGATCACTACCGGCTGGAAGTGATCGGCGTCGAGCACGGAATGATGGCGTGCTCCAACGGTCTGGCGCTCAATGCCCATCGGCATTTCAGCGAAGCGCTGGAGGCTTATGACCTGTTGCTGGTGGCTGGCGGGCCGCAGTTGCCGTTCATGAGTTTCGGCGCGGCATTCGACACCTGGCTACGCAGTGCATGCGGGCGGGCGCAACGGTTTGGCTCGATCTGCAACGGCGCGTTCATGCTCGCCCGGGCGGGGTTGCTGGAAGATCGCACGGTCACTACCCACTGGAATGATGCGTCGTCGCTGGCAATTTTGTGCCCGTCGACCCGGGTTGAAGYGGATCGCCTTTACGTAGAGGACGGGGAGCTGTTCACCTCGGCGGGGGTCACTGCGGGCATCGATCTGTCCCTGTACCTGCTGGGCCGGGATCACGGGCCGGAAGTGGCGCTGAATGTCGCCAAGCGGCTGGTGGTGTTCACCCAGCGTTCGGGCGGGCAATCGCAGTTCAGCCCGTTTCTTACGCCCCACGCCGAACCGGATTCGGCGGTGGCAATGGTCCAGCATTACGTGCTGGCCAACCTGACGGGCGACCTGACCATCGCCGACCTGGCCAATGCCGCCAATATGAGCGCACGCAACTTCTCCCGGGTGTTCGCCAGGGAAGCGAAAATCACCCCGGCCGAGTTTGTCGAGCGTGCACGGGTCGATGCGGCGCGGGTGATGCTCGAAAGCACCCGCGCGCCGCTCAAGACTGTGGCCTATCAATGCGGCTTTCGCAATGCCCAGCACATGCGCAGTGTGTTTAATCGCAGATTGGGGGTGACGCCGCAGCAGTTCAGGCTGAATTTTGCGGCGATGGTTTGAACTGAATTTGTGGGTGCCTTCCAGGGCCCCATCGCGAGCAAGCTCGCTCCCACAGGGATCTTTGTTGAGCACAAATTTTGTGAACAACAGAAAAACCTGTGGGAGCGAGCTTGCTCGCGATGGGGCCAGCCCGGCCAGCAAAAATCTACGGTACAGCCCGCGCCGGCAACAGCTTCAAGGTGCTGCGCGTATTGGCCGTGACTTCTTCGTCATTAAGATGCGCCTGGAAGTACATCCCCTCGATGTAGGCCTCGGCCTGATCATCATAGTGACTGTCGAACAGTACGCCGCTCTGGCCGACCGGGTTGACGGTCAGGCTGTGGGCCGGGTCGGCGAAGTCGATCAGGCGCCGGGTCGAAGGGCCGTAGGTGACAGGCCACGGAGCCGGGCCGATCTTCGCCGAGAGGTTGTTCGGCACTTCATGGGTGCCGGGTGCGGCGAAGGGGCCGACGTTGAAGATCAGGTCCAGCGGCTTTTGCTGCCCCAGCGGATGGCCATGGGTCAATGTGTGCGCCTTGCCCCACTGCCATTGCGCGAAGTCTGCACCGAGGGTGGTCTTGAGGTGCGCGATGCTGGCTTGCCAGGCCGCCTTGACCGTATCGGCACGGGTTTCCTTGCCGAGTGTGCCGCGGTTGTCCCACCACGGCGAATCGGCGCTGGCGGCCAGGCGGGGTAACGCGGCGTCGATCACCCGGGTCGAGAGCAGCGTCTCGAAGAAGTCGTTGCCCAGCTCATCGCGCATCGTCGCGTCAGCCAGGTTGAACAGGAACTGGTTGAACAGCGTGGCGCTGGTGGAGTCGAGCGGGTAATCGCCTTTCCACAGGGCCAGTTGCTCCACCAGTTTGAGTTCGGCGGGATCGCTCACCACTTCGCGCAACACCGGCAACAGCGGTGCCAACAGGCGCGGGCCATAGGCGGTGGTGGTGCCCAGTTGCAGCTGCTGGCTGTTTTCCAGGTTCCATTTGACGGCTTTGTCGCTGAGTTGGCGATTGAGCTGCTGGCCACGATCGGCAAGGTTGTAGTAGCCGGGAATTTCCATGCCGGTCGGCGATAGCGGCTGAAAGTTGGCCGAAACAATGTAGCCGCGCGCCGGGTTTTCTTCCTGGGGGTTGGCCGAGAACGGGTAGAAGCCGTCCTTGTCCGCCTCGGCGGTGCTGCCGTCGAGGATGAACCACGGACGTACGCCCGCCGGACGTTTAGGCAATTGCGCCGCCGCCCACCAGCCGATGTCACCCTTGGTATTGGCCCAGACAACGTTCAGGCCTGGCGCCTGGATTTTTGCCGCGGCACCACGGGCCTTGGCCAGGGTGTCGGCGCGATTGAGCTGGTAGAAGCCCTCCAGAATCGGATTCTGGCTTTCGAGAAACGCCCACCAAATGGCAATCGGCGTCTTGCCGACGCCGTTGCTCAGGGCATCGTTGACGATCGGGCCGTGGGGTGACTGGCGCAGCACCAGCGTGACCGGTGCCTGGCCCTTGACCGCGATCTGCTGCTCGCTGGTCGTCATGTCCACCCACTTGCCGCGATACCAGACCTGATTGGGGTTGTCCGGGTTGACCTTCTCGGCGATCAGGTCGAGGTCGTCGTTCTGGAACATGGTGATGCTCCAGCCGAAGTCGTGGTTCATGCCCAGGGAGGCGAACGGCATCAAGGCCTGATAGTGGCCGTAGAGTTCAAAGCCCGGAGCCGAGAGTTGCGCTTCGTACCACACCGACGGCGCGGAAAAACGGATATGCGGATCACCCGCCAGCAGCGGCTTGCCGCTTTGGGTCCGGCTGCCTGCGACGACCCAGGCGTTGCTGCCCTCGAACTGTGGCAGGCCGTTGTCGGCCAAGGCTTGTTCGCTCAGGCGGGCGAGGGCATTGAGGTCTTTCCAGTCGGCGCTGGCCAGGGAGGGTGCGGTCCCGTTGAGCACGCCTTTTGGCTGCCAGTCGAGATCGAAGATGTTCAGGTATCCGGGCCCCAGTTGATCGCGCACGAATGTCAGCAAGGGTTCGGTACGAAATGCGGCTGCAAAACTGTAGGCCATGTACCCGGCGATGCTGATGGTGTCCTGGGCCGTGAATGGACGTTTTGGAATGCCCAGCACGTCGAACTCCACGGGTTTTGCGTGACTGTCCTGATACTGGTTGATGCCGTCCAGATAGGCTTGCATGGCAATGAAGGCGGGCGACTGCTTGTCGAGATTCGCGAAGTAGGTTTCGGCGCGTTCGCGAATGCGCAGGCTGCGCATCAGTTTGTCGGTGTCGAGCAGTTTTGGCCCGAGCACTTCGGCCAATTCGCCACGGGCCAGGCGACGCAAGACTTCCATCTGGAACAGGCGGTCCTGGGCATGCACGTAGCCGAGGGCGCGGTACAGGTCGGTTTCGTTTTCGGCGTGGATGTGCGGGACGCCGCGCTCGTCGTAGCGCACGGTGACGGAGCCTTGCAGGTGTTGCAGTTCCACCATGCCCTGGCGTGACGGCTGCTTGCTGTAGAGGTACCCGCCGGCCCCGGCGGCCAGCACGACGATCAGCAGAGCGAGAGCGGTCAGGCTGCGTTTCATGGCGACTCCTTGTTGTTATTGTGATTCCTGGCGCCACTGTGTAACACGGCGCGCCGATATGGCGCATCGCCCGTAGGAGGGATTCGTATTACCAGGTCTTTGCCTACTTCGCTGGATCGACAGGCCACGGGCAGTAACAACCCACAGCCAATGTGTGCGTGGCACTCACTGCACGGCCTTCATCCAGCGCTTGCAGGATGGGTTCGATAAAACTGTTGCTCGAATTGCAGGTCAGGCCTTCGCTGTAGGGGCCGAAGTACGCCAGTTTGCCGCTGCGATCCCAGATCGCCACGGCCGGGCTGGCGGGGATCTGTTCGGAACCGGGCAGGATGTCGATGGTTTTGAGGCTGCTCAGGGTGCCCGGCAATTGGCCGTGGCTACCGGGTTTTTGCACGACATAGAATTCCACGCCATGGGGTACGTAGCGCTCGACCAGTTCGGTCAGGTGTTGTTGATTGCCGACATTGCACGGGCAGGCCGGGTCCCAGAAATGCACCAGGCGGATGGCGCCAGGGCCGGCGAGGGACTCGGGAAGGCGCAGCGGATCCCCCGAAAACATCGCCGTGTGCTCGCTGAACGCCCGCAGGTAACGCCCCTGGAACCAGTTGTAGGCCGCCCACAACATGCCGGCACACACCACGGCGAGCAGGCAGGCAAACAGGGTGGCGCGATAGGGCGAGCGCATCGGTTCAGTCCTCGAAGGTCGGCTAGCTTGCCATGCTTGCCGCGACAGAAGAATATCGCAGGCCTATAAAGTCCGTTTCACGTTCTGGAATCGTCCATGCCGGCTACTTTCGACCCTGATCTTCTACGCGCCAGCTTGCTGCCTCTGGCAGCCGGGCAGCCGTTGTCAGCACAGGCGCAGGCTTACCGGCGGTTCTACGGGCTGGATTTTGCGCAGCGTCAGGTGCGCAGTGGCCTTGGGCGGTTCGAGGTCGATGGTTATGAGCTGGTCAGCCAGTTCTGGTGGCCCGAGCGGGCGAAGGCGACGCTGTTTGTCATCCACGGTTTCTACGATCACACCGGGCTCTACCGGCATGTGATCGAGTGGGCGCTGGACCAGGGCTTTGCGGTGATTGCCTGCGACTTGCCGGGGCACGGCTTGTCCAGTGGCGAACGGGCGAGCATCAAGGACTTCGCCGAGTATCAGGACGCGTTGCAAGGGTTGTTCGGCGAGGCACAATCCCTCGACTTGCCGCAACCGTGGCACCTGTGTGGGCAGAGTACCGGCGGGGCGATCGTGATCGATCATGTGTTGAATGCGGGGGTGAGCAGCCCGGCGCAGGGTCAGGTGATTCTGCTGTCGCCGCTGGTGCGGCCGCGGGCGTGGGGTTGGTCGCAACTGAGTTACTACCTGCTCAAGCCTTTCGTCAAAGCCATCGCCCGGCGTTTCAGCGAGAACTCCAACGACCCGGCGTTTTTGCCGTTCCTGCAAGCAGATCCGTTGCAGCCGCTGCGCCTGCCGACAGCCTGGGTGGGCGCATTGGCACGCTGGATCAAGCGTATCGAAGCCGCACCCGCGAGCACGCGGCGGCCGCTGATCGTGCAGGGCCAGGCCGACATGACAGTGGATTGGGAGCACAACCTGGACGTTTTGCGGGGCAAGTTTGATCGGCCGCAGGTGCTGATGCTGCCCGAGGCACGGCATCATCTGGCGAATGAAACGTTGGTGATGCGGCAGGAGTATTTCGGGTTTTTGACCAGGCGGATCAAAGGGCACAATCTCTAGTGTCTGTTTTGGCCCCATCGCGAGCAAGCTCGCTCCCACAGGTTTTGCGGTGATCACAAATTTGTGGGGGGCGACTCAAAACACTGTGGGAGCGAGCTTGCTCCGGGCGGCGTTCCGACGATAGCGGTCTATAAGTTGGTGAGGATCACTGGGTCAGGTTCGAATTGCTCTGCCCCACCGCCAACCCCGCCCGAATTGCCGCTAGCGCCGCTTGATAATAAGCCTGGCCTTCCGCCGATTCGGCAAAGGTCGCGAACTCTTCCAGATCGTCGTCCGACAGGTCGCGATAGACATACAACAGCGTGTTGTTGAGGTCGCTGCCGATCTGGTCCATCAGGCGCTGACGTTGTCCGTTCAGCATGCCCTGTGCCTGACCGGCACCGAGCAGCCCGGGAATCATCGAGCTCAAGCTATCGGCGGCGACGCCAGCAATCGCCAGGCTGACTTCCGCGCCGGCCTCGCGTGCGGGCAGGGCTTGTGCCAAATGGCCGATGATCAGCATGCGGCTGTCGCTGGCCTGCATTTTCGGCAGACCCTTGGCGTTTTTTGCCAGTTGGTCGCGACGGGTCGCCAGTAGCTCGGCGGCGACGATTTTCTTGCCCAGGGGCGATTGGAAAAACGTCAGCGCGGGTTTGGGGTTGGCGAGGTTCTTGCGCAATTGCGCTTCGGCGCGCCGGTCCATGGCCTGGGCGGAAAATCGCTGATTGCTGTTATTGACCAGTGCCTGAAACACCGCTGGAGGCAGGCTGCCCTGATAGCGTTGCTGAGCAGCCGAGAGGGCGTCGCTGAAATGCGCGCGTTGTTCCGGCCAGCCGGCGACCTTGTACAACTGGTCGTGGCTGTCTGCCCAGGCGGGCAATACGCAGAACATCAGCAGTGATAAAAGCAAACGGCGCATAGGGACTCCAGTCAGCAGGCGACTATTCTCCGTGCGGCATCCGTACTTGTCGAGAATTCGTATCAGTCCGCTGCGCGGCTCTGTCGGATTTCCGGGTACAGGAATACTATGCGCGGCATGCAAATATCCTCTGATCACCCGCTGCTGTTACGAATCGTCGACGATCTGGCCGAGCACGGTTGGTCGCAGCAGAATATTTTCCTGCCTCTGGATCTGACCCAGGCGCTGGCGGCCGAGTGTCGCAAGCGTGCTGTCGAGGGTGAGCTGGCTCCGGCCGCCGTGGGTCGTGGGCCGTCATCGGAGATCCGCGAAGGGATTCGTGGCGACCATATCCAGTGGATCGACCCCGGCCAGGCCGAGGCTTGCGACAGCTACCTGAACTTGATGGACAGCCTGCGCGAGGCGATCAATCGCGGTCTGTTTCTCGGCCTGGAGGATTTCGAAAGCCATTTTGCGATGTACCCGCCCGGTGCCTTTTACTTGAAGCATGTCGACCGCTTTCGCGATGACGACCGGCGCATGGTTTCGGCGGTGGTTTACCTCAATGACGGTTGGCTTCCCGAGCACGGCGGCCAATTGCGCATGTACCTCGACAATGATCGCGTCCAAGACGTGCAACCTATCGGCGGCTGCCTGGTGGTGTTTCTCTCCGCAGAGGTTCCCCACGAAGTCCTGCCCGCGACCCGGGATCGCCTGTCGCTGACCGGCTGGTTCCGCCGGCGCGGTAACGAGCCGTTCTGATCATGCAGAAAATTCTCGTCAGTCGCTGCCTGTTGGGCCACCGGGTTCGTTACGACGGCGGGGCCAGCGGGCCGTTCGATCCGCTTGCGCAGTGGCTTGATGAAGGTCGGGTCGTACCCTTGTGCCCAGAGGTCGCCGGCGGCTTGCCGACGCCACGGGCAGCGGCGGAAATTCCGGGCGGGCAGGGCGCGCAAGTGCTCGACGGCCAGGCGCTGGTGATCACTACCGAGGGCGAGGATGTCAGTGCGCAGTTTTTGTCGGGGGCGTATCAGGCACTTGAGCTGGTCCGCAAACATGGCATCCGCATCGCCATCCTCAAGGCCAACAGCCCGTCCTGCGGCAATCTGCTGACCTATGACGGGACATTCAGTGGTGTGAAGGTCAGTGGCGAGGGCGTGACGGCGGCGTTGCTCAGGCGCCATGGGGTGCAGGTGTTCAGTGAGCTGGAGTTGTCGCAAGTGGCGCTGACGTTGGCAGCACTCGATTAACGAGCGACACAAGACACTGTGGGAGCGAGCTTGCTCGCGATGAGGCCAGCCCAGTCAACATTGATGTTGAATGTCAGGCCGCCATCGCGCGCAGGCTCGCTCCTACAGGATCAGCTTTCACTTCAGACCTGCAACAACCTCAAGGCTTCGGCACTTCGCCCGCATCCGCCCCCAACCACTTCTGCTCCAGCGCTTGCAGTCGCCCGTCATCCTTGATCCGCTGCAACGCGTTTTCCAGGCTGGCATGGAACGCCGGATTACCTTTCTGAAACGGAATCGCCAGGCTCACGGCCGGGTTGGTTTTAGGCTTTTCTTCTGTCAGCGACTGCACCAGCAGAATGGAGCGCGGTTCTTCTTTTTGCGCGATCAACTGCGCATGGGTTTGAACGTAAGGTTCGCTGAAGTCGAAACGATCCTGGAGGTCCGGGGTCACTGCTATGTGGTTGATGGCGATGTCGTATTTGCCACTTTCGACGCCAGTCAGCAGATCGCTGCCGTCGGTGACGACAAAGTCGGCCCGGACATCGAGTTCACTTGCCAGCAGTTGGCCCAGTTCGACTTCGAAACCGGTGAGTTTGTCGTCATCCTTGAAATTGAATGGCGGGGTGTTGGCTTCAACGGCAATGCGCAATTCGCCGCGGTCGTTGACGTCATCTATCAATTCGGCGTGAGCCAAAGGGCTCAAAAGGGGTAGCAGGCAGATCAGGCCAGGCAGAAAGCGCATGGTCACTCCTTTGAATTTTTATCGCGGACCCTCTGATTCAGGCTCGCTTTGCTATGGTTGTCGAGTGCCTTCGACAACGAATGGCCATGAAGTTGTCATGGTCACGCGAATTTTACGGAAAAACTGGAGAAGAGAATGAAAACCTTTAAGTCACGTGCTGCTTTGGCTGGCCTGTTGATGGGTGTTTCGGTGCTGGCCAGTGCTGCAACGCCGGCTCCGAAAGGCGCCGAAGTGTCCATTGTTTCTCCCAAGGACGGTGCGACGATTCCACAGACCGTCGTCGTCAAGTTCGCGGTCGAGAACATTGCCTTGGCACCGGCGGGCGATACCACCAAGAACACCGGTCATCACCACGTGCTGATCGACGTCGATGAGCTGCCAGCCGCCGGTGCGCCGATCCCCAAGGATGCCAACCACCTGCATTTCGGCGGTGCGCAGACCCAGGCTGAAATAACGCTCACGCCAGGCAAACATACCCTGCAGCTTGAACTGGGCGATAGCAACCACATGCCGTTCGAGCCACCGATCGTTTCCGAGAAGATTACCGTCAATGTGAAATAAAAAAGGGAGCCCCTTCGCAGGGGCTCCCTTTTTTACAGTTGCAAGCTTCAAGCTTTAGAACAACACCCGGCTACGGATGGTGCCGTTGACGTGTTGCAGCTTCTCTTGCGCCAGGTCCGAGTACTCGGCGTCGACGTCGATTACCACATAGCCGACCTTCTCGTTGGTCTGCAGGAACTGACCGGAGATGTTGATGCCGTTTTCGGCGAAGACCTTGTTGATCTCGCTCATCACACCCGGGATGTTCTCGTGGATGTGCAGCAGGCGGTGCTTGCCAGGGTGAGCCGGCAGGGCCACTTCCGGGAAGTTCACGGACGATACCGAAGTACCGTTGTCGCTGTACTTGACCAGTTTTTCCGCCACTTCCAGACCGATGTTGGCCTGGGCTTCAGCGGTGGAACCACCGATGTGCGGAGTCAGGATCACGTTGTCCAGGCCACGCAGCGGGCTTTCGAACTCTTCGTCGTTGGAGCGTGGCTCCACCGGGAACACGTCGATGGCTGCGCCGATCAGGTGCTTGTCCTTGATCGCGTCCGCCAGGGCGTCCAGTTCGACCACGGTGCCGCGGGCGGCGTTGATCAGGATGCCGCCTTTCTTGATCGCGCGGATTTCTTTCTCGCCCATCATCCACTGGGTGGCGGCGGTTTCCGGTACGTGCAGCGAAACGATGTCGGACATCGCCAGCAGCTCGTGCAGCTTGCCTACCTGAGTAGCGTTACCCAATGGCAGCTTGGTGATGGTGTCGTAAAAGTACACCTGCATCCCCAGGCCTTCCGCCAGGACCGACAGTTGAGTACCGATCGAGCCGTAACCGACGATGCCCAGCTTCTTGCCGCGGATTTCGAAGGAGTTGGCTGCGCTCTTGATCCAGCCGCCACGGTGGCAGGAAGCGTTCTTCTCAGGGATGCCGCGCAACAGCAGGATCGCTTCGGCCAGCACCAGCTCCGCAACGGAACGGGTGTTGGAGTACGGCGCGTTGAACACTGCGATGCCGCGTTCGCGGGCAGCGTCCAGGTCGACCTGGTTGGTGCCGATGCAGAAACACCCTACAGCCACGAGCTTCTTCGCGTGATCGAAGATCTCTTCGGTCAGTTGAGTGCGGGAGCGAATGCCGATGAAGTGAGCATCAGCGATCTTTTCCTTGAGCTGGGCTTCCGGCAGAGAACCTGTGAGGTACTCGATGCTGGTGTAGCCCGCCGCCTTGAGGACGTCGACAGCCGATTGGTGGACGCCTTCGAGAAGAAGGAACTTGATCTTGCTCTTATCGAGAGAAGTCTTGCTCATCTGCGTAAACCTGTATCCCGGAGAAAAATGGCAGGAGATAGCCAGCAGACGCTGACCCGGACGGCACGACAGCCGTCACCGCAGAACAGCCCTTGGGCACTATCCTGCGGGGTCGGTATGCTAGCATATGCGCCCCGCTAAACACTCATTCCTGCGACGTGAAGCGTTCTCAGGATGACCATGAATTGTTCGAGAGTTCTGTCGATGACCAATCCTGCCCTGATTGATGAGCTGAAGACACTGGTTGAGCCTGGCAAGGTGCTGACCGATGCCGACTCCCTGAATGCTTACGGAAAGGATTGGACCAAGCATTTCGCCCCGGCCCCGACCGCCATCGTGTTCCCCAAAACCACCGAGCAGGTCCAGGCCATTGTCCTGTGGGCCAATAAACACAAGGTGGCGCTGGTGCCGTCCGGCGGTCGTACCGGGTTGTCCGCCGCTGCCGTGGCGGCCAATGGCGAAGTGGTCGTGTCCTTCGACTACATGAACCAGATCCTCGACGTGAACCTCACTGACCGCACCGCCGTTTGTCAGCCGGGCGTGGTTACCGAGCATCTGCAGAACGTGGCCGAAGAAAAAGGGCTGTACTACCCGGTAGACTTCGCTTCGGCAGGATCGAGCCAGATTGGCGGCAATATCGGCACCAATGCCGGCGGGATCAAGGTGATTCGCTACGGCATGACCCGTAACTGGGTTGCTGGCATGAAAGTGGTCACCGGCAAGGGCGACGTGCTGGAACTGAACCGCGACCTGATCAAGAACGCCACCGGCTACGACATGCGTCAGCTGTTCATTGGCGCCGAAGGCACCCTCGGTTTCGTGGTCGAAGCGACCATGCGCCTGGATCGCGCGCCGAAAAACCTCACCGCGATGGTCCTCGGTACCGCCGATTTCGACTCGATCATGCCGGTGCTGCACGCCTTCCAGAGCAAGCTTGACCTGACCGCCTTCGAATTCTTCTCCGACAAGGCCCTGGCCAAAGTCATGGGCCGTGGCGATGTCCCGGCGCCGTTCGAAACCGACTGCCCGTTCTACGCGCTGCTGGAATTCGAAGCGACCACCGAAGATGTAGCCAACCACGCCCTGGAAACCTTCGAGCACTGCGTCGAGCAGGGCTGGGTGCTGGACGGCGTGATGAGCCAGAGCGAAACCCAGCTGCAAAACCTGTGGAAACTGCGCGAATACATCTCCGAAACCATTTCCCACTGGACGCCGTACAAGAACGACATCTCGGTCACCGTGTCGAAAGTCCCGGCGTTCCTGAAGGAAATCGACGCGATCGTCGGCGAACACTACCCGGACTTCGAAATCGTCTGGTTCGGCCACATCGGCGACGGCAACCTGCACTTGAACATCCTCAAGCCGGATACCCTGAGCAAGGACGAGTTCTTCGCCAAGTGCGCCACCGTCAACAAGTGGGTGTTCGAAACCGTCGAGAAGTACAACGGTTCGATTTCCGCCGAGCATGGCGTGGGCATGACCAAGCGTGACTACTTGACCTACAGCCGCTCCCCGGTCGAGATCGAGTACATGAAAGCGGTCAAGGCAGTGTTCGACCCGAACGGCATCATGAACCCGGGCAAGATCTTCGCGGTTTGATCTGCAATTTTTAAGCATCCATGAAGGCAGGAGTCGGTAATGAGCTATCAGCACCAGTATGTCGACGGTACGCGTATTCATTTCCCGTTGGGGAAAGTGGTGTGCATCGGCCGTAACTACGCCGAACACGCCAAGGAACTGGATAACCCGGTACCGACCGAGCCACTGCTGTTCATCAAGCCAGGCAGTTGTGTTGTGCCGCTGGAAGGCGGTTTCAGCATTCCGACCGAGCGCGGCTCGGTGCATTACGAAGCGGAAATCGCGGTCTTGATCGGCAAGCCGTTGTCGACCAGGCCGAGCCGTGAAGAAGTGCTCGACGCCATCTCCGGTTTCGCCCCGGCCCTGGACCTGACCCTGCGCGACAAGCAGGCCGAGCTGAAATCCAAGGGCCTGCCCTGGGAAATCGCCAAGTCCTTCGACGGTGCGGCAGTGATTGCTCCGTTTGTGTCCGGCAGCACGTTTGCCGATCTGACCGACATCGGCATTCGCCTGACCATCAACGGTGAAGTGCGCCAGGACGGCAACAGCAGTGCAATGCTCAACCCGATCGTGCCGATGATCCAGCACATGGCCGGCTGCTTCTCGTTGCAAGCCGGTGATGTGATTCTGACTGGCACACCAGTGGGCGTCGGTCCGCTGAATGTCGGTGATGAGATCGTTCTGGAGCTGCCGGGCGCGAGCCGCTTCATCAGCAGCGTCCGCTAGTCCAGGCACTGCCAAACCCTGTGGGAGCAAGCTCGCTCCCACAGTAGTATTTGGTGGGTTGAAGTCCAGATTCCACACAGCTCCACCCTGTCATTTCCCGTTTTTTTCACATCCGGTCTGGATAATTTCAGGGCTGTTGGCCTCTGAGCCGACCCTAAATTGTGCTATTACCCCTAGCCTGAATTTCTGGAACGCATCCCTGATGGCCACTCCTCCGCTTTCCACGTTGAAACCTGCCCGCCGCTCACGCTTCGCCCTGCGTTGGCAAATCTGGCTACTGCTGGTGGTCGTTGTCGCCTACGGCGTTGCATTTGCCATGCACTGGGATGCGCGGGGCGTGCTCTGGGTGAAAGAGCAATTGAAAAGCCCGGCCGAGCGTCAGGCGAGCATCTGGCTTCCGGACTACCGGGCGGTGATCGATGCCAAGCCGTTGCCGGGCATGGAGAAGGACGAAGCATCGGACCTGGCCTACGACCCCCAGACCAAGACCCTGTTTTCGGTCATGGGCAAGAACCCGTTTCTGGTCGAGTTGAACTTGCAGGGCGATGTGCTGCGCAAAATGCCGTTGGTCGGCTGGAGCAACCCTGAGGGCGTCACCGTGCTGGGCGACGGCCGACTGGCGATTGTCGATGAGCGCGAGCACCTGATAGCCATCGTCAAGGTCGATGCCGATACCCGCGAGCTGAACATCGCCGACTTCCCGAAATACGACCTCGGGCCTTCCAAAGATCAGAACAAGGCTTTCGAGGGGGTCACCTGGGATTCGCATAATCAGCAACTGGTGCTGGGCGAAGAGCGCCCGCCGGCATTGTTTACCTGGAAAGGTGACGGCCAGGTCCTGACCGGCGACAAGCTGAAACTGGCCAGTCATGCACTGGACATGCGCAACCTGTCGGCACTGGCCATCGACCCGCGGACTGGCCACATGCTGGTGCTGTCCGCCGAATCGCACCTGTTGCTGGAGCTGGACAAGAAGGGTGAGCAGGTCAGTTTCATTACTTTGCTGCGTGGCTTCAACGGCCTGAAAAATACCATTCCCCGTGCCGAAGGCGTGGCCATGGATGAAGCGGGCACGCTGTACATGGTGAGTGAGCCGAACCTGTTCTATCGCTTCGAAAAACAGAAGTAACCAGCGCCAGCGCTGATTGTCTGTACGTAAAAGGCCAGCGGCCATTAAGCTGCAGTTCAGACAGGCGTGATATTTCATCCGCCTGTATTGACCCTGAGCCCACCCGAATGCGTCGATTTGCCCGCCTCAAATCCCTGATTCTGATCCTGTCGATGGTCTCGCTGATCGCCTTGATTGCGCTCGGCCAATACCAGCGCCTGTTCGAGCGTGCCTGGTTCAATCTGCATACGCTGTGGCAACCGGTGAGTTCCCGATCCATGGGGCTGGACCAATATCAGGTCGTGACCGAGGCGCAGGTGATTGATGGCCAGGTTGAAAACGTTTCAGCATTGACCTACGACCCGGTGCGCAAAAGCCTGTTCACCGTTACCAATAAGCGAAGCGAGTTGATCGAGTTGTCCCTCGACGGCAGGATCTTGCGCCGTGTGGCACTGGTCGGTTTCGGGGATCCGGAGGCGGTGGAGTTCATCAGCGAGAACACCTACGTGGTCACTGACGAAAGCCAGCAGCGGCTGATCAAGATTCGTCTGGAGCAGGGCACCACCTTCGTCGATGCGGCAGACGCCGAGCAGATGACCGTTGGCGTACACATGGGCGACAACAAGGGCTTCGAGGGTTTGGCTTACGATTCGGTGGGCAAGCGCCTGTTCGTCGCCAAGGAGCGCGACCCGATGCTGATCTACGAGGTGTACGGTTTTCCGCGATTCAATCCTGAAGAATCCTGGTCGGTGCACGTAGTCAACGACCCCAAGCGTGATGCCGGGATGTTTGTGCGGGACCTGTCGGGTTTGCAATACGACGAGCGCAGCGGGCATTTGTTGGCGCTGTCCGATGAGTCCCGGTTGATTCTGGAACTGGATGTGGACGGGCGTCCGTTGAGCACGATGTCCCTGAGCAAGAGACAACAGGGTCTGCAAAAAGCCGTGCCGCAAGCGGAGGGGATCGCCATGGACGACGACGGTACGCTGTACCTCGTCAGCGAGCCAAACCTGTTTTACGTTTTCAAGAAACCCACGCAACTCTAACCAACACCACAAAACACTGTGGGAGCGAGCTTGCTCGCGATAGCGGCGTATCAGTCAAAATAGATTTCAACTGGCCGTCAGCAATCGCGAGCAAGCTCGCTCCCACAGGTTTTTTCATCTGCCCACAAAAATGTGGACGGTCTTAGTTATTCAGCGCGCAGGGTTTTTACACCTTCGCTGGTACCCAGCAACAACAGATCCGCCGGACGCGCCGCGAACAAACCATTGGTGACCACGCCGACGATCGCATTGATCTGCGTCTCCAGCTCCACCGGATTGGTGATCTGCATGTTGAACACGTCAAGGATGATGTTGCCGTTGTCGGTCAGTACGCCTTCGCGGTAAACCGGGTCGCCGCCGAGCTTCACCAGCTCGCGGGCCACGTGGCTGCGGGCCATCGGGATCACTTCCACCGGCAACGGGAAAGTACCGAGGACCGGCACCAGTTTGCTGGCGTCGGCGATGCAGATGAAGGTCTTGGCCACGGCCGCGACAATCTTCTCGCGGGTCAGGGCGGCGCCACCGCCCTTGATCAGGTTCAGGTGCTCGTCGCTTTCATCGGCGCCGTCGACGTAGAACTCCAGGTCGCTGACGGTGTTCAGTTCGTACACCGGAATCCCGTGGCCCTTGAGGCGCGCGGCGGTGGCTTCGGAACTGGCGACGGCGCCGTCGAATGCGCCTTTGTGCCGGGCCAGGGCATCGATGAAGCAGTTGGCGGTGGAGCCGGTGCCGACCCCGACGATGCTCTTGTCGTCGAGTTTCGGAAGGATGAAGTCGACGGCGGCCTGAGCCACTGCCTGTTTGAGTTGATCCTGGTTCATGCGGGCTCCGGGGTGCCGAGGAGGGAACGAAAGGCCGGCATTATAGCCCCATGTCTGGCTAAAACCTCTGTATTCGTGTGGTCGTACAGTTGAAAGCCGGGTTAGACTCCATGGTCCTGCCCAACCCGCTCAGTGATGCTTTCCGATGCTTGAACAGTACGTCAAAAAGATCCTCACCTCGCGCGTTTATGACGTTGCCGTAGAAACCCCGTTGCAGTCTGCTCGCCAGCTCTCCGAGCGGCTGGGCAACAGCATTTGGCTCAAGCGCGAAGACTTGCAGCCGGTGTTCTCGTTCAAGATTCGCGGCGCCTACAACAAGTTGACCCAGTTGAGCGAAGAAGAGCGCGCTCGCGGCGTGGTCACCGCGTCGGCGGGCAACCATGCCCAAGGCCTGGCTCTGGCGGCGAAGGTGTTGGGCGTGAAAGCGACCATCGTCATGCCCAAGACCACCCCGGAGATCAAGGTCGAAGGCGTGCGCTCCCGTGGCGGCAAGGTGGTGCTGCACGGCGATTCGTTCCCGGAAGCCCTGGCTTACTCGCTGAAACTGGTCGACGAAAAAGGCTATGTCTACATTCACCCATACGACGATCCCCATACCATTGCCGGGCAGGGCACCGTGGCGATGGAAATTCTGCGCCAACACCCGCAACCACTGGACGCGATTTTCGTCCCGGTGGGCGGCGGCGGCCTGATTGCCGGCATCGCGGCGTACGTGAAGTATCTGCGCCCGGACATCAAGATCATCGGCGTCGAACCGGATGACTCCAATTGCCTGCAAGCCGCCATGGCGGCGGGCGAGCGTGTGGTGCTGCCGACCGTGGGCCTCTTCGCCGACGGCGTTGCGGTGGCCCAGATCGGTCAGCACACCTTCGACATCTGCAAAGACCATGTCGATGAGGTGATCACCGTCAGCACCGACGAAATCTGCGCCGCCATCAAGGATATCTACGACGATACCCGCTCGATCACCGAACCTGCAGGCGCCTTGGGCGTGGCCGGGATCAAGAAATATGTCGAGCAGCGCGGCGTCAGCGGCCAGACCTTCGTGGCCATCGACTCCGGGGCCAACGTCAACTTCGACCGCCTGCGCCACGTTGCCGAGCGTGCGGAGCTGGGCGAGGGCCGCGAAGCCATCATCGCCGTGACCATTCCCGAAAAGCCGGGCAGCTTCAAGGCGTTCTGCGAGGCTATCGGCAAGCGCCAGATCACCGAATTCAACTACCGCTACAACACCGGCAGCGAAGCGCACATCTTCGTCGGTGTGCAGACGCACCCGGAAAGCGACCCGCGCAGTGCGTTGATCGCCAGTCTGAGCGAGCAGGGTTTCCCGGTGCTGGACCTGACCGACAACGAACTGGCCAAGCTGCACATCCGTCATATGGTGGGTGGGCGTGCGGCGCATGTGGTCGATGAAGTGATTCTGCGTTTCGAGTTCCCGGAGCGTCCGGGCGCGCTGTTCAACTTCCTCAACAAGCTGGGCGGGCGCTGGAACATCTCGATGTTCCACTACCGCAACCATGGCGCGGCGGACGGCCGGGTAGTCGCGGGCCTGCAAGTGCCCCACGACGAGCGCCATTTGGTGCCGGCGGCGCTGGAAGAAATCGGCTACCCGTACTGGGACGAAAGCGACAACCCGGCCTATCAGCTGTTTCTTGGCTGAGGGGCTACGCTGATGGGCAGGCAATAAGGAAATCTGACAATGGAAACGTTAACTGCCCTGAAAACGGCGCACATGGTGGCAACTGTTGTACTGCTGGCTTGTGCGCTGGGTCTGGGCGTCTGGGTTTTGCTTGCGCGGCGCAAGGGTGATGCGACGGCGGGAAGCCGCACCCTGCAACGGCCACGTGTATTTGTCTGGTTGTTGATGGGGTTGGCGCTGCTGAGCATGCCGTTTACCGGCTGGTGGATGGTGCATCTGGTGGGCTGGCCATTGGGGCAGACCTGGTTGCTGGCGTCCAGTGTGCTGTACACCGTGGCGGCGCTGGCTTGGTTCTGGTTGCTGGTGCGGCTCGACAAACTGCGCAAGGCGCCGGAGAGCGCGGGTAAATTCACCTTTGCCTTGGCGTTGTTCGGTTTTGTCTGTTTTGTGGCCATTGCCGGTTTAATGGGGGCCAAGCCTGTTTAAGGCTTGAGACCGTGTCGCCCCCATCGCGAGCAAGCTCGCTCCCACAGAGTTTTCTGGTGTTCACTAAATCTGAATTCACTGAAGATCCCTGTGGGAGCGAGCTTGCTCGCGACAGCGGTTTCAGCCGCGCAGACTGATCACCGGCCAACCCCGCTTCTCGGCCTCGACCCGCAGATTCGGATCCGGATCGACCGCAACCGGATGGGTCACTTGCTCCAGCAACGGAAAATCATTCATCGAGTCGCTGTAGAAATAGCTGTCTTCCAGCGTATATCCGGTTTCTTCCAGCCACCGATTCAAGCGCGTCACCTTGCCTTCGCGGAAGCACGGCACATCGGTGCTGCGCCCGGTGTAGCGGCCGTCGACCATCTCGCATTCGGTGGCGATCAGGGTTTCGACGCCCAGGCGCTTGGCAATCGGCCCGGTGACGAAGCGGTTGGTCGCCGTGATGATCACCAGTTTGTCGCCGGCTGAACGGTGTTTGGCCAAAAGGTCGATGGCCTTGGGCAGCACGATCGGTTCGATGCAGTCACGCATGTAATCGCTGTGCCACTGATCCAGCGTGGCCATTTCGGTGCGGCCGAGAACTTCCAGGCAGAAGTTCAGGTAAGCGGCATTATCGAGTTTGCCGGCCAGGTAATCCTGGTAGAACGCATCGTTGCGAGCCTTGTAGGCGACGGCGTCGAGAAAGCCGCGCTCGCATAGGTAATCGCCCCAAGCGTGATCGCTGTCACCGCCCAGAAGGGTGTTGTCCAAATCGAATAAAGCCAGGCGCATCGCAGTTACCCGCTGAAAAGTCAGTAAAAAGGCGACAAGAATACGGTCTTTTCACAAGAGTGCACATAAGGTAGGAACCTTCGTTGCCGCCTTCACAACCTTTGTGGAACAATGCGGCGACATGCGTTTGCGAGGTTGTTGCCGTGATCGACCCCGATGGTTTTCGCCCCAATGTCGGGATCATTCTGACGAATGACGCCGGCCAGGTGCTATGGGCTCGCCGAATCAATCAGGATGCCTGGCAATTTCCGCAGGGGGGAATCAACCCCGAAGAGACGCCGGAAGACGCCTTGTACCGCGAGCTGAACGAAGAAGTGGGCCTTGAACGCGAAGATGTTGAAATTCTCGCCTGCACCCGGGGCTGGTTGCGCTATCGTTTGCCGCAACGTCTGGTACGTACCCACAGCCAGCCGCTGTGCATCGGCCAGAAGCAGAAATGGTTTCTCCTGCGCCTGATCTCCAACGAGCAGCGGGTGCGGATGGATTTGACCGGTAAACCGGAGTTCGATGGCTGGCGCTGGGTCAGCTATTGGTATCCGTTGGGCCAGGTGGTGACATTCAAGCGCGAGGTGTATCGACGCGCTCTCAAAGAGCTTGCCCCGCGCCTTTTAGCGCGCGACTGACGACGGAGTTCGACCCCGAGCCATGCTCAATACGCTGCGCAAGATCGTCCAGGAAGTTAACTCCGCCAAGGATCTCAAGGCGGCGTTGGGGATTATTGTGTTGCGCGTCAAAGAGGCCATGGGCAGTCAGGTCTGCTCGGTCTACCTGCTTGACCCTGAGACCAACCGCTTCGTGCTGATGGCCACCGAGGGCTTGAACAAGCGCTCGATCGGTAAAGTCAGCATGGCACCCAACGAAGGTCTGGTTGGCCTGGTCGGTACGCGCGAAGAACCCCTGAATCTCGAAAACGCTGCGGATCACCCGCGCTACCGCTACTTCGCCGAGACCGGTGAAGAGCGCTTCGCCTCATTCCTCGGGGCACCGATCATTCACCACCGCCGTGTTGTCGGCGTGTTGGTCATCCAGCAAAAAGAGCGCCGCCAGTTCGATGAAGGTGAAGAAGCCTTCCTCGTGACCATGAGCGCGCAGCTCGCCGGCGTTATCGCCCACGCCGAGGCCACCGGTTCGATCCGCGGCCTGGGCCGTCAGGGTAAAGGCATTCAGGAAGCCAAGTTCATCGGCGTGCCGGGTTCGCCGGGTGCGGCGGTCGGTACGGCGGTGGTCATGCTGCCGCCCGCCGATCTGGACGTGGTGCCGGACAAGAACATCACCGACATCGACGCCGAACTCGGTTTGTTCAAGACCGCCATTGAAGGCGTGCGCGCCGACATGCGCACCTTGTCCGCCAAACTCGCCACGCAGCTGCGCCCGGAAGAGCGGGCCTTGTTCGACGTCTACCTGA
This sequence comes from Pseudomonas sp. P4_C1, assembly GCF_056402155.1. Taxonomy (NCBI): domain Bacteria; kingdom Pseudomonadati; phylum Pseudomonadota; class Gammaproteobacteria; order Pseudomonadales; family Pseudomonadaceae; genus Pseudomonas; species Pseudomonas sp. P4_C1. Next base: position 58,906 of record NZ_JBFUHY010000014.1, on the reverse strand, counting down.
TGATGCTCGACGATGCCGCGCTGGGCAGCGAAGTCACCACCGTGATCAAGACCGGGCAGTGGGCCCAGGGCGCTTTGCGCCAGGTGGTCACCGATCACGTCAACCGTTTCGAATTGATGGACGACGCCTACCTGCGCGAGCGGGCCTCGGACGTCAAGGACCTTGGTCGGCGATTGCTGGCTTACTTGCAGGAAGAGCGTCAGCAAACGCTGGTCTACCCCGACAACACCATTCTGGTCAGCGAAGAACTGACGCCGGCGATGCTCGGCGAGGTGCCGGAGGGCAAGCTGGTCGGCCTGGTGTCGGTGCTCGGCTCAGGCAACTCCCACGTCGCCATCCTCGCCCGCGCCATGGGCATTCCGACCGTGATGGGCCTGGTCGACCTGCCGTATTCCAAGGTCGACGGCATCCAGATGATCGTCGATGGCTACCACGGTGAGGTCTACACCAACCCGAGTGAAGTGCTGCGCAAGCAGTTCGCCGAGGTGGTCGAGGAAGAGAAACAACTGGCCCTCGGGCTCGATGCGCTGCGCGATCTGCCGTGCGTGACAGTCGATGGCCACCGCATGCCACTGTGGGTCAACACCGGTTTGCTGGCGGATGTGGCGCGGGCGCAGAAGCGCGGTGCCGAAGGCGTGGGCCTGTACCGCACCGAAGTGCCGTTCATGATCAACCAGCGTTTCCCGAGCGAAAAGGAACAGCTGGCGATCTACCGCGAACAACTGGCCGCGTTCCACCCGCAACCGGTGACCATGCGCAGCCTGGACATCGGCGGCGACAAGGCGCTGTCGTATTTCCCGATCAAGGAAGATAACCCGTTCCTTGGCTGGCGCGGCATTCGTGTCACCCTCGACCACCCGGAAATCTTCCTGGTGCAGACCCGCGCCATGCTCAAGGCCAGTGAAGGCTTGAATAATCTGCGCATCCTGCTGCCGATGATCTCTGGCACCCATGAGCTCGAAGAGGCCCTGCACCTGATTCACCGTGCCTGGGGTGAAGTACGCGATGAAGGCACCGACGTGCCGATGCCGCCGGTTGGCGTGATGATCGAGATTCCGGCAGCGGTGTATCAGACCAAGGAACTGGCGCGGCAAGTGGACTTCCTTTCGGTCGGTTCCAACGACCTGACCCAGTACCTGCTGGCCGTGGACCGCAACAACCCGCGGGTGGCCGACCTCTACGATTACCTGCACCCGGCAGTGCTTCAGGCGCTGCAGAATGTGGTGCGTGATGCCCATGCCGAAGGCAAGCCAGTGAGTATCTGCGGTGAAATGGCCGGTGATCCGGCGGCGGCCGTGCTGTTGATGGCGATGGGGTTCGACAGTCTGTCGATGAACGCCACCAACCTGCCGAAGGTGAAGTGGATGCTGCGCCAGATCAACCTGAGCAAGGCCAAGGAATTGCTTGCCGAACTGATGACCATCGACAACCCGCAAGTGATTCATAGCTCGTTGCAATTGGCGCTGAAGAACCTCGGGTTGGCGCGGATGATCAATCCGGCAGCGATCAAGCCCCTCTGAAACGCTGACGGCCCCATCGCGAGCAAGCTCGCTCCCACAGTGGGCTTGTGTAGGCTCACTGTTTTGTGAACAACACAAAACTCTGTGGGAGCGAGCTTGCTCGCGATGGGGCCAGTCCAGGTAACACAAAACTAAAGCCTGATCTCCACTTCCCCAAGATGCCCGCCATGCGGCCCGAAACTGTGTTCGACCATATGCCGCGCCCCATCCGCCTGCACAATCAACGCCGTACTCGCCCGCGTTCCATAACTCTGACTGGCAATGAACACGCTCGACAGCAACGTCTCGGTGGCCAGCCCCACTCCGGTATCCGGCAACTCGGCAAGCGGTGCGGTCTGCGCATCGCTCAATAACGCCAACAGCGCCTGAGGCTGCGGATCATCCAGCACCTCGCTCAACGCCGCCTTGGCCTTGAGCAACTTCGGCCACGGCGTATCCAGCCCGGCATTGGATAACCCGTAGATCCCCGGGGCCAACATCACCGCTGCTGGTTCCCGGGCGTTGAAGTGCCAGAGTTCATTGGCATTGCCGACCAACAGGTTAAAACCACCATATTCCTGCGAACGTTCGACAACGTCGGCTAAATAGTCGTCAATTGATATTTCCCCGGTTAGAAAACGCGCGACCAGCTCCCCACGAGATTTTCGCCCTGGTGGTCGATTGGGATCTCGGATATTGGTCAGCGCCGCAAAACGTCCGTTGGCACCGACACCGAGCCAGGTGCCACCGGCCTCGAGGTCGCGCCCCGCATGTACGTGCGGCGCTTCGGGCCATGGCGCCAGAGGCAGGCTGGGGCGGGCGTAGAACTCATCGCGATTGGCCGCCACGACCAGCGGCTGGGCATGACCCGGACGCCAGGCAAAAACAATCAGGCACATAAGGCTGTCCTTGTGTGTTTTTTGCTCACTCTACGCAGACATCGCTCATCGATCCATCGCCTTGCGCAGTGGAGCTTGAGGCCATGCATCCGTTACCATGCCGCTCCGGTTTTGGGATGCGGGCGAGACAACCATGGAATTTCTGCTCTATCTGGCGCTCGGCGCCTGTGCAGGTGTACTCGCCGGGCTGTTTGGCGTGGGCGGCGGGATCATCATCGTCCCGGTGCTGGTGTTCAGCTTCAAGGCCCAAGGGTTCGATCCGTCGATCCTCACGCACCTGGCAGTGGGCACCTCCCTGGCGACGATCATCTTTACCTCGGTCAACGCGGTACGTGAGCATCACCGCCGTGGAGCCGTGCGTTGGCCGATCTTCATGTGGATGACCGTCGGCATTCTGGTCGGTGCCGGATTCGGCGCGCTGACGGCGGAAGCGATTTCCGGCCCTAACCTGCAGAAACTCATTGGTGTGTTTGCCCTGGTGATCGCCGCTCAGTTGGCGCTGGAGGTTAAACCCAAGGCCAGCCGAACCGTGCCGGGCAAACTCGGTCTGACCGTGGCCGGTAGCGCGATTGGCTGGGCTTCGGCGATTTTCGGCATTGGTGGAGGTTCGCTGACCGTGCCATTCCTGACCTGGCGCAGTGTGCCGATGCAGCAAGCCGTGGCTACTTCGTCGGCCTGCGGTCTGCCGATTGCCCTGGCCAGTGCATTAAGTTTCATGATTCTGGGCTGGCACGATCCGTTGCTCCCGGCCCATAGTCTCGGTTTCATTTATTTGCCGGCGTTGCTGGGCATTGCCCTGACCAGCATGGTGTTCGCCCGCTTGGGCGCGCGATTGGCTCACAGGTTGTCGCCAAAGTTGCTGAAACGGCTGTTTGCCGCTTTGCTGTTCTGCGTCGGTCTGAACTTCCTGCTCTGACCGGCAGCGCAATCCTGGCTTAATCCTGAGGTGGCAGCGTCGCCCGGGAATTTTTAAGATTTGAACTCTAACGAGGAGTCGCAATGCTGCCTTACCCGCAGATCGACCCGGTGGCCCTGGCCATCGGTCCGCTGAAAATCCACTGGTACGGTCTGATGTACCTGATCGGCATCGGCGGCGCCTGGCTGCTGGCGTCCCGCCGCTTGAACCGTTTCGACCCGACCTGGACCAGGGAGAAACTCTCCGACATGGTGTTCTGGATGTCGATGGGGGTGATCGTCGGCGGGCGACTGGGTTACGTGCTGTTCTACGATCTGAGCGCTTATCTGGCCAACCCGACGCTGATTTTCGAAGTGTGGAAGGGCGGCATGTCATTCCACGGCGGTTTCATCGGTGTGATGCTGGCGGCGTTGTGGTTCGGTAAAAAGAACAACAAGTCGTTCTTCCAGCTGATGGATTTCGTTGCGCCGATGGTGCCGATTGGCCTGGGTGCCGGTCGTATCGGCAACTTCATCAATGCCGAGCTGTGGGGCAAGCCGACCGACGTGCCGTGGGCAATGATCTTCCCGCCGTTCAGCGACCCGGCGCAGTTGCCTCGTCACCCGTCGCAGCTGTACCAGTTCGCCCTTGAAGGCGTGGCGCTGTTCCTGATCCTCTGGCTGTTCTCGCGCAAGCCACGGCCGACCATGGCGGTCTCGGGGATGTTCGCGCTGTTCTATGGCATCTTCCGTTTCATCGTCGAGTTCGTCCGTGTACCGGACGCGCAACTGGGCTATCTGGCCTGGAACTGGCTGACCATGGGCCAGGTGCTGTGCGTGCCGATGATCGTCGGCGGGTTGTTCCTGATCTGGCTGGCCTATCACCGCACTCCGGCGACTCCAGCGGCAGCAGTATAAAATTCGAACCCCGGGGCTTCGGTCCCGGGTTCAAGGACACAGGTAACTCATGAAGCAATATCTCGAACTGGTTGCCCACGTCATCAAGAACGGCACCAAGCAGGCCAACCGCACCGGCGTGAACACCATCAGTTTTCCCGGTGCGATGCTGCGTTATGACCTGCAGGAAGGTTTTCCGGCGATCACCACGCGCAAGATGGCGTTCAAATCGGCCATCGGCGAAATGTGCGGATTCCTGCGTGGCGTGAACAACGCTGCCGAATTCCGTGAGTTGGGCTGCAAGGTCTGGGACCAGAACGCCAATGAAAACGCCCAGTGGCTGGCCAACCCGTTCCGCCAGGGCGAAGACGACCTTGGCGAAATCTACGGTGTGCAATGGCGCAAATGGCCGGCGTACAAGCAGATTCCGGTCAGCAACCCGGCCGCCATCGAGCAGACCCTGAAGCAAGGCTACCGCCAGATCGCCGAAGGCTCCGATGCCGGTCAGGCCTACGTGGTGCTGTACAAGGCCATCGATCAGGTCCGCCAGTGCGTAGACACCATCATCAATGACCCGGGCAGCCGTCGCATCCTGTTCCATGGCTGGAACTGCGCCCAGCTCGATGAAATGGCCTTGCCGCCGTGCCACCTGCTGTACCAGTTCCACCCGAATGTCGAGACCAGGGAGATTTCCCTGACCCTCTACATCCGCTCCAACGACCTGGGCCTGGGCACGCCGTTCAACCTCACCGAAGGTGCTGCGCTGCTGAGCCTCATCGGTCGCCTGACCGGCTACACGCCGCGCTGGTTCACCTATTTCATCGGTGATGCCCACGTCTACGAAAACCACCTGGACATGCTCAACGAACAGCTCAAGCGCGAGCCGTTCCCGATGCCGAAACTGGTGATTTCCGAGCGTGTGCCGGAGTTTGCCAAGACGGGTGTGTATCAGCCGGAGTGGCTGGAGCTGGTGGAACCGGGCGATTTCTCCCTGGAAGGCTACGAGCACCACGCACCGATGACCGCGCCGATGGCGGTCTGAAAAACCACCACCGACCCTGTGGGAGCGAGCTTGCTCGCGATAGCGGTTTGTCAGTCACATCAATGTTGAATGTGCCGCCGTCATCGCGAGCAAGCTCGCTCCCACAGGGTTTTGCGGTGTGCTTAGTGGCCGTGACTGCGGCCCACATGGGAATGCTCCACCTCCGTCGTCACAACCCCGCCACTCACTTCCAGCCGCTGCAAAATCCCGCATTGATCGATACCCGGCCCCTCGTCGCAGCGTTGGCGCAGGTCGAGCAGTTGCGTCTGCAAGGCCAGCAAGCCGTCGATCCGCGCCCTGACGTGGTGGATGTGCTCGTCGATCAGTGAGTTTACGCTTTCGCACTGATCTTGCGGGCTGTCGCGAAACGCCAGCAGGCTGCGGATTTCTTCAAGCGTCATGTCGAGGGTGCGACAGTTGCGGATGAAGGTCAGGCGCTCGGCGTGGGCCTGGGTATAGACGCGATAATTGCCGTCACTGCGGGCCGGTTCCGGCAGCAGGCTCTCGCGCTCGTAGTAGCGGATCGTTTCCACGGCACAGTCCGTGAGCTTTGCCAACTCTCCAATTTTCATGACGACAATCTCCAAAACTCCAAAATGGGTGCTTGACCCTATAGTGGCTACAGGGTCTTTACTTGGCAACAGGCACTCTATATGGACACAACCAATGAGCGATTCCCTGCACTCCCGCAAACCCGGGGCTGAACACGAGCACAGCGACAAGCTCAAGCCCGTGCAAAAACATGGCCACGGTGGTCACGGCGACGCCTGTTGCTCATCTAAAGCGGCAGCGCCTGCGTTTGTAAAACTGAGCGAATCGCCGACGCCCGGGGCTCGACTGAGCAGTTTTCGCATCGAAGCGATGGACTGTCCAACCGAACAGACGCTGATCCAGAACAAGCTAAGCAAACTGACCGGTGTGCAGCAGCTGGAGTTCAATCTGATTAATCGGGTGCTCGGCGTGACCCACGATTTGCCTGGTATCGAGCCGATCGTCGAGGCCATCAAGTCCTTGGGCATGCAGGCCGAGCCGCTGGATCAAGGTGCTGACACCCCGGCGCCGGCGCTCCAGAAAAAGCCATGGTGGCCCTTGGCACTGTCTGGTGTTGGTGCATTGCTGGCAGAAGTTATTCACTTCACCGGTTCCGCGCCGAACTGGGTGGTGGCGGCTATCGCGCTGGTCTCGATCCTCAGCGGTGGTCTCGGCACTTACAAAAAAGGCTGGATCGCCCTTAAAAACCGCAACCTGAACATCAACGCGCTGATGAGCATTGCCGTGACCGGCGCGGTGCTGATCGGCCAGTGGCCGGAAGCGGCAATGGTGATGTTCCTGTTCACCGTGGCCGAGTTGATCGAAGCCAAGTCCCTTGATCGTGCGCGTAATGCCATCGGCGGCCTGATGCAGATGACCCCGGACACGGCAACGGTGTTGCAGAATGACGGGAACTGGCTAGAGCAGGATGTCAAAAGCATCGGGCTCGGTGCGCGGGTACGGGTTCGTCCCGGCGAGCGCATCGGCCTGGATGGCGAAGTGCTGTCTGGTCGCTCAACCATCGATCAGGCGCCAATCACCGGTGAAAGCTTGCCGGTGGAAAAAACCATCGGCGACAAAGTATTCGCCGGCACCATCAATCAGGCCGGATCCCTGGAATATGAAGTAACCGCTGCGGCCGACAACTCGACCCTGGCGCGCATCATCCACGCGGTCGAGCAGGCCCAAGGGGCGCGGGCGCCGACCCAGCGTTTCGTCGACAGTTTCTCGAAAGTCTATACCCCGGCGGTGTTCGTCCTGGCACTGGCCGTGGCGGTGATCCCGCCAATGTTCATGGGCGAGTTGTGGTTCGACTGGATCTACCGGGCGCTGGTGCTGCTGGTGGTGGCCTGTCCGTGTGCGCTGGTGATTTCCACGCCGGTGACCATCGTCAGCGGCCTCGCGGCGGCGGCGCGCAAAGGCATCCTGGTCAAGGGCGGCGTCTATCTGGAGGGCGGTTACAAGCTCGACTACCTGGCCCTGGACAAGACAGGCACCATCACCCACGGCAAACCGGTGCAGACCGATTACCTGTCGCTGGACCCGACCGCCGATGAGTCGGCGCCTGCCATAGCCGCCGCGCTGGCCAGGCGCTCGGATCACCCGGTTTCTCAGGCCATTGCCAAAGCGGCTGTGGATAACCAGACCGCGACGCTGATTGTGGATAACTTCGAAGCGCTGGGCGGGCGCGGTGTGCGCGGCGAGATCAACGGTCAGCTCTACCATTTGGGCAACCATCGCCTGGTGGAGGATCTGGGTTTGTGTTCGCCGGCGCTGGAAGAAAAGCTGTTTGCCCTGGAAAAGCAGGGCAAGTCGGTGGTGCTGCTGCTTGATCAGTCCGGGCCATTGGCGCTGTTCGCCGTCGCCGATACGGTGAAAGCGTCCAGCCGCGAAGCCATCCGGCAATTGCATGACCTGGGTATCAAAACCCTGATGCTCACGGGCGATAACGTCCACACTGCGCAAGCCATTGCCGCGCAAGTCGGCATCGACGAGGCCAAGGGAGACCTGTTGCCAGGCGACAAATTGCAGGCTATCGAGGCTCTTTATGCCCAAGGGCATCGGGTCGGCATGGTCGGCGATGGCATCAACGACGCCCCGGCGCTGGCGCGTTCCGAGATCGGTTTCGCCATGGCCGCCGCAGGCACCGATACCGCGATTGAAACTGCCGATGTCGCCCTGATGGACGACGATCTGCGCAAGATTCCGGCATTCATTGGCCTTTCGCGACGGACATCGAGCATCCTCAAACAGAACATCGCCCTGGCTTTGGTCATCAAGGCGATCTTTCTTGGGGTAACCTTCGCCGGGGTCGCTACCATGTGGATGGCCGTGTTCGCCGACATGGGGGTGAGTTTGCTGGTGGTGTTCAACGGTTTGCGCCTGCTGCGCAAGTAAAGGATGAGGGACGGTTGTGCTGAGTGCCGAGCTGAAGGCGTTTTACATGGTGGCCCGCCTGGGCAGCATTACCCAGGCTGCAAAAAAGCTTGGCCTGAGCCAGCCAACGGTGACGACGCAGATCCGCAACCTCGAAAGTCAATATTCGGTCGAGCTGTTCTACCGTGGTGGCCGGCGTCTCAGTGTCAGCGAAGAGGGCGCGCGGCTGTTACCGATGGTCAAGGCACTGATGCAACAGGAGGCCGACATCGAGTTTTTCCTGCGTAACTGCGGCCAGGTCCAGGGCACATTGCGCATTGCCGCCACGGCGCCGTATTACATCCTCGACCTGGTGAAAACATTCCGCGAACGTCTGCCGCAAGTGGAGGTGTCGGTGGAAATCGGTAACTCCCAGCAGGTGCTTGAAGCGCTGGAGGATTATCGGGTCGATGTCGCGGCGTCGTCGCAGTTGCTCGATGACGCGCGGCTGATTCGCCGGGTGCTCGGCAGCGATCCGCTGGTGCTGGCGGTGCATCGCAATCATCCGCTGGCGGTTCACGATCACGTTTCGCTCAGTGCATTGGCCGGGCATACCCTGCTGATGCGCGAACCGGGTTCGACCACCCGTCGCCTGACCGAAGAATTGCTGGCCAGCGCCGGCGTGTGTTTCGGCCCGCTGCTGGAAATCGGCAGCCGCGAATCGATCCGCGAAGCGGTACTGCGCAATATCGGTATCAGCATCATTGCCCGCCAGGAAGTGCCCCATGATCCGCAGCTGCGGGTACTGACCATCGAGAGTGCGCCGCAGATTCCCGAGTATCTGTACTGCCTCAGGGAGCGCAAAGGCGCGCGGCTGCCGGCGGCGTTTCTGGGATTGGCGCAGGAAATGGCCCCGGCCTGAGATCTTTTGCCTGTCCAGGCCTCATCGCGAGCAGGCTCGCTCCTACAGTTGACCGCATTCCCCTGTAGGAGCGAGCCTGCTCGCGATGGCGGTAGATCAGTCAGCACAGGAATAACCAAAAATCCCGAATACCACTATCGGCAGTTTTTGCCTTACTGCCACATGACGGACTCATTACAACTCTAGGATGGCCCCCATCTGCCAGATGAGGTCCGTCCATGAACAACCCGATCGCAACTGCCCTGACCAACCCCGGCGCACCGATGAAGGTGCGCGGCGTGCAGAAGCGCTTTGGCGCCTTCACGGCGCTGGATAATGTTTCCCTCGACGTGGCGGCCGGTGAGCTGGTGTGTCTGCTCGGCCCGTCGGGCTGTGGCAAGACCACCTTGCTGCGCTGCATCGCCGGTCTGGAGAAGCAGGACAGCGGCGAGTTGTACTTGGGTGATCGCGACGTTTCCCACTTGGCACCCCAGGCGCGGGACTACGGCATTCTGTTCCAGTCCTACGCGTTGTTCCCCAATCTCACCGTCGAAGCGAACATTGCCTACGGCCTCGCCGGCAATGGTCGCGACCAGATTCGCCAGCGCGTCGGTCAGATGCTGGAGCTGGTCGGCCTGAGCGGCAGCGAGAAAAAGTACCCCGGCCAATTGTCCGGCGGCCAGCAGCAGCGGGTTGCACTGGCTCGTGCCTTGGCCCCGGCCCCTTCGCTGTTGCTGCTGGACGAACCGATGTCGGCCCTCGATGCCCGGGTGCGCGAGCATCTGTGCACCGAATTGCGCCAACTGCAACGCAACCTCGGCATCACCACCCTGATGGTCACCCACAATCAGGACGAGGCCATGCTGATGGCCGACCGTATCGCCGTGATGAACAACGGCAAGGTCGAGCAGTACGCCACGCCGCAGGAAATCTACAACCGTCCGGCCACGCCGTTCGTGGCGGAGTTCGTCGGCCAGGGCAACTGGTTGCCGTTCCAGCGCAGCAGCGACAGCCACGCCCAGGTCGGCGGGCTGAGCATGCGTCTGGCCGATGGCGGCGCCAAGACCGCGTCGGGCCGATTGTTCTGCCGTCCGGAAGCGATCAACGTCAACCCGCTGGTGCACGAGGAAAACCTGTTCCCGGCCAAGGTTCGTGAAATCACCTTCCTCGGCAACCGCTGCCGCATGAGCTTCGAACTCGATCAATTGCCGGGCCACGCGCTGTTGGCGGAACTGGCGCCGGAAGCCATGCCGCGCCTTGGCGCCCAGCAGATCATGGTCGCGTTGCCGCCGCGCAGCCTGCAGGTGTTTGCCTGATGAGCGCGAACATCGCGCTGCCGTTGCCGCACAAGCAGGTTCGGCAGACCACTCGCGCCGAGGTCGGTGACCGGTTGTTCGTGGTCGGCGGCAAAGTCCTTCTGCTGGTGTTGTTGGGTGTTGCCGTATTGATGCCGTTGCTGGCGATCTTCTGGCGCGGTTTCAGCGCCGAAGCCGGGCAGGGCGGTGGTTGGATTGCCGCCAAGGAACTAGTGACCAGCGAGAACTTCCATTGGTTGCTCGGTAACAGCCTGAAGGTTTCTCTCAGTGTCGCGGCCATTGTCGTACCGCTGGCTTACCTGTTTGCCTACGCCCTGCAACGCACCTTGATTCCGGCTAAAGGCATCTGGCGTGGCATTTCGTTGCTGCCATTGATGGCGCCATCAATGCTGCCCGGCATCGCGCTGGTTTACCTGTTCGGCAACCAGGGTATGTTGCGTGGCCTGCTCTCGGACAACATCTACGGCTTCTGGGGCATTGTGCTCGGCGAAGTCATCTACACCTTCCCGCACGCCTTGATGATTCTGCTGTCAGCCCTGTCCCTGGCCGATGCGCGACTGTTCGATGCCGCTTCCAGCATGGGCGCAAGTCATGCGAAAGCTTTCCGCAGCATCACCTGGCCGGCGACTCGTCAGGCCGTGTTCGCCGCGTTCTGCCTGGTGTTCACCCTGACCATCACCGATTTCGGTGTGCCAGTGGTGGTCGGTGGCGACTATCAGGTGCTGGCGCTGGAGGCCTACAAGGCGGTGGTCGGCCAGCAACAGTTCGGTCGTGGTGCCTTGATCGGCATGGTGTTGTTGCTGCCGGCGCTGCTCAGCTTTGGCGTCGATGCCTGGTTGCGTCGTCGTCACGGAGACTCCATGAGCGGTCGCGCCCAAGTGTTCAAGCCCGCGCCGTCGAAGCTGCGCGACGGTTGCTACCTGGCCATCGTCCTGCTGATCTGCGCCGCGTTGCTGCTGGTGTTCGGCATGGCGGTGTTCTCGTCCCTGGTGAAGTTCTGGCCGTACAACCTGTCGCTGTCGCTCAACCACTATCAGTTCAATGAAACCGCCGGCGGTGGCTGGCTGGCCTACGGCAACAGCCTGAAGATGGCCTTGGGCACGGCGCTGATCGGCAGCCTGCTGATCTTCACCGGTGCGTACCTGATGGAAAAAACCAAGGGGCAGCGCGGCCTGAACCTGACCTTGCGCATGCTCAGTTTCGTACCGATGGCGGTGCCGGGCCTGGTGTTGGGGTTGGGTTACGTCTTCTTCTTCAATCTCACCGGCAACCCGCTGCATGTGCTCTACGGGACGATGACCCTGCTGATCGTCTGCACCATTGCGCACTATTTGACCACCGCGCAAATGACTGCCACCACGGCGCTGCGTCAACTCGATGCCGAATTCGAAGCGGCTGCGCTGTCGCTCAAGGCGCCGCTATATCGCCACTACCTGCGAGTCACCGTGCCGATTTGCCTGCCGGCGCTGCTGGACATCGTGCGCTACCTGTTCGTCTCGGCCATGACCACTGTTTCGGCGGCGATCTTCCTCTACAGCCCCGACACCATCCTCGCGGCGGTGGCGGTGCTGAACATGGACGACGCCGGCAACGTCGGTGGCGCGGCAGCGATGTCGACCCTGATCCTGATTACCTCGGCGGGCGTGTCCCTGCTGCTGGCTTGGGCCTCGCGCGGTTTGCTGCGCCGCTCCCAGGCATGGCGGCAGACCGCGCCCGGTCATTGAATCTGCACAACCCCTCAACTCAAAAAACAGGAAAAGATCATGTTCAAGCCTATGGCCCTGGCCGCCGCTGTCCTCACCGCTTTCAGCCTGAACGCCTTTGCGGCGAAAACCGAGTTGACGGTGTACACCGCCCTCGAAGCCGAACAACTGAAGACCTACAAAGAGGCTTTCGAGAAGGCCAACCCGGACGTCGAAATCAAGTGGGTGCGTGACTCCACCGGCATCATCACCGCCAAACTGCTGGCCGAAAAAGCCCGTCCACAGGCGGATGCTGTGTGGGGTCTGGCCGCTTCCAGCCTGGCGATCCTCGATCAGCAAGGCATGCTGCAAAGCTATGCACCGAAGGATCTGGGCAAGATCGGCGCGAACTACCGCGACGCTGCCAACCCGCCAGCCTGGGTCGGCATGGACGTCTGGGCCGCAACCATCTGCTTCAACACCGTCGAAGCCGAGAAGCAGGGCCTGACCAAACCCGTGAGCTGGCAGGACCTGACCAAGCCTGAGTACAAAGGCAAGATTGTCATGCCGAACCCTGCATCGTCCGGTACCGGTTTCCTCGACGTCAGCGCCTGGCTGCAAACCTTCGGCGAGAAGCAGGGTTGGGCGTACATGGACGGCCTGCACCAGAACATCGGCCAGTACGTTCACTCCGGTTCCAAGCCTTGCAAACTGGCGGCGGCTGGCGAATTCCCGATCGGTATTTCCTTCGAGTACCCGGCTGTTCAACTGAAGCGCCAGGGCGCACCGCTGGACATCATCCTGCCGAAGGAAGGCCTGGGCTGGGAGATCGAAGCGACTGCCGTGATCAAGGGCACTGCCCACGAGGAAGCGGCGAAGAAACTGGCTGACTTCTCCGCGAGCCCTGAGGCGATGGAGCTCTATAAAGAAAACTTTGCCGTACTCGCCCAGCCTGGCATCGCCAAGCCACAGAGCGAACTGCCAGCCGACTACGAACAGCGCCTGATCAAGAACGACTTCGCCTGGGCTTCGAAGAACCGCGACGAAATCCTCACCGAATGGCGCAAGCGCTATGACGGCAAGTCCGAGAAAGTGGCGGCCAAGTAAGATCTTTATCGACTGACAGGGCCCCTTCGTCGGAACGCCGCCCGGACCAAGCCCGCTCCCACAGGTCCTGTGGCGGTCACAAAATTTGTGCCCACCACAAATCACTGTGGGAGCGAGCTTGCTCGCGATTGCGGTCTTGAATTCAGGACAATTCGTCATGACACAACACAACGACATGCTGATCGTCGGCGCCGGCATCCTGGGTTTGTCCCACGCGTATGCCGCCGCCAAGCGCGGTCTCAAGGTCACGGTTTTCGAGCGCAGCGAAACGCCCCTTGGCGCTTCGGTGCGTAACTTCGGCCAGGCACTGGTCACCGGCCAACCGCCGGGGCCGATGCTGGAGCTGGCCCGGGCCAGTCGCGAAATCTGGGGCGACTGGGCGCAACTCGCCGGCCTGCAACTCAAGCGCAATGGCTCGTACCTGTTCGCCCGCACCGAAGCAGAAGAACAGTTGCTGGAAGCCTTCTGTGACGGCCGCGCCGTAGAGCACGGCTACCGTGTCGATCTGCTGCACGGTGCTGCATTGCGCGATTTGTACGGCGGCCAGTTCCGCCATCATCGCGCGGCGTTGCACGGCATGGACGACCAGCAACTGTATTCCCGCGAAGCGATTCCGGCGCTGATCGACTTCCTGCGCCGCGACCTGGGCGTCGAGTTTCACTTCTCTACCCTGGTGCGCGATATCGAGCCGGGTCGCCTGTACAGCACCGCCGGCAGCTTCAGTGCCGAGCAGATCATCGTCTGTTCCGGCCACGATTATCAGACCTTGCTGGCCGAACAGATCGCCGAACTCGACCCGCAAATCTGCCGCCTGCAAATGCTCCGCGCCCGACCGCAAATCAACCTGAACCTGCAACATGCATTACTCACCGGTTTGAGTTGCGTGCACTACGGCGCCTTCGCTGACTTGCCGGAAGCTGCAGCGGTGCAGGCCGAGATTCTGCGACACGCGCCGCACCTGCACGAAAACGGCATCCACTTGCTGATCAGCCCGACGCCCTATGGCGAGCTGATCATTGGCGACTCGCACCATTACGGCAGCGATCCATCGCCCTTCAATGCCGAGCGGGTCGACGACTGGATGATCGAATTGGCCGAGCAGACCCTGGGCTGCAAGGTGCAAGTGGTCGAACGCTGGCAGGGTGTCTATGGTTCACGGGGCCCGGGGCCCTTCTCGTTCCTGCGCCCGGCAAAAGGCCTGGGCGTGGCATTGATGCACACTGGTGTCGGCATGAGCGTCGGGCCGGCGATGGCCGAGCGAAACGTCGCCACGGTACTGGAGGAAATCTGATGGAACGCAATAAGCAAGTGATTGCCGAGGTGTTCGGTTTGTACGAGCGCTTTGGCGACAGCGACTACATCGGCGAGCCGGTGTCGCAGATCGAGCACATGTCCCAGGCGGCGCAACTGGCCATGGACGAAGGCTTCGACGATGAAGTGATTTTAGCGGCGTTCTTCCACGACATCGGGCATATCTGCACTGAAAGCGCGGAGAACATGGGTGGCTTCGGTGTGGTCAGCCATGAGCGCCTCGGCGCCGACTACTTGCGCCAGGCCGGTTTCAGCGAGCGCATGGCGCGGCTGGTCGAGTATCACGTTCAGGCCAAGCGTTATCTGACACTAAAGGAGCCTGGCTACTACGAGCGCCTGAGCGAAGCCAGTCGTCAAACCCTGGAATATCAGGGCGGGGTGATGACGGCTGTAGAGGCAGAGGCGTTCGAGCAGGACCCGCTGTGTGCCGTGAGTTTGCGCATGCGCCAGTGGGATGAATTGGCGAAAGAGATGCATGTGCCGGTGATTGATCTGGCAGTGTTGAAGGGCAAAGCGGTGCGGCTGTTGGCTGCATAAAGCCTTTGAACCGAGGCGCGGCCATCGCGAGCAAGCTCGCTCCCACATTGGATCTGTGTCTGGACACAGATTGATGTCCCAGCACAAAACCCTGTGGGAGCGAGCTTGCTCGCGATGGCGTCAGCCCAGGCAACACAAGTGTTCCTGCCTCTACAGCTGTTGTGCCAGAACCTCCACCTGCTCCTGCCGCTCCGCCTGATTCAATTTGGGATGAGGATTGAGCGACGACCACTGCGGATGCGCCCGCGCCTTGTTCAAAGCCTCGGGCAGCTTGCCTTCGCGCCAGCTCTTGTCCAGGGGTGTGGCCACCTGGATGCTGTCCATCGCCGCATGCCCACGGGCATTGAGTGCTTGCAGCAATTGCCGCTGGCGCAGCGCCAACAGCCGCAGCACATTGTCATCCACCGTCAGTTCGCGCTGGCCCTTGAGCTTGCCGAGCAAGCGACTGCCATAACTGCGTGCGGTTTGCAGGGCGCCGCCGGCAATCGCTCCGGCCAATGCCGCTGCGCCTAGCGTGATGCCACCGACCAGCAGATCAACCCCGGCCCCGGCGGCAGCACCCGCGGCGATACCGCCACCGACCCGCACGCCCAGTTGTTTCAGGGTTTCCGGATTGAACAAATCGTCGCCCCAACGACCGTCGAGCAGCGGCAAATCACCCGCAGCGGCATCCTGTGGGCGGAAGGCGTACAGCTTGAGCAGGGCCTCGACGCAACGCTGCTCGCGCTGGCGCACGGCTTTGCGCAGTTCGCTGATCGCCTGTTGTTCCTGCTCGGTGTCACTGACCACGCTGCGCCGGCAAGCTGCGCAATCGATCAGCAATTCGGCAATCAATCGCTCTGCGCTTTGTTGGCGAGCCAGACGTTGGGCTTGCTGATCGGCGATCAGGCGTTCCAGTTGTGGCCGCGCGGTTTCCAGCAGCAGGGCGAGACTTTCATAGAGTCGGCGTTCGCCATCCTCTGGCGGCGCGACGCTATCGAAACGCACCAGGGCATGCAGGCCCAGCCGCGCCAGCGCTTCACGCCATGCTGGCTCGCGGTGGTTGGCGCTGCTGACGAAGTTCAGCACCGGCAGCAAGGGTTTGCCGCAATTGGCCAGTACTTCCAGCTCGTCGCGATACTTGGCCAGCACCGGCTCCCGGGCATCGATCACATAGAGCCCGGCGTCCGACGCCAGCAACTGGCGCAGCACTTTGGCCTCCTGTTCGAAGCGTTGTCGGGCTTCGCTACCCTCAAGGAAACGCGTCAGGCGTGCCGGGCCGTCGAGGCGTTCGCCGGGACGCTCCAGGCGTTCGAGGTAATCGAGCAGGGCGATGGCGTCTTCCAGTCCGGGGGTGTCATAAAGGTCGAGCAACGGCTCGCCGTCCACCGACAATCGTGCGCCCTCGACATGCCGCGTGGTGCTGGGGCGATGGGACACTTCACCGAAGCCGACGTCGCGGGTCAGGGTGCGCAGCAACGAGGTTTTACCGACGTTGGTGTGGCCGACCACGGCGAGTTTCAGAGGCTGTTTCCAGGTGTCAGTCATGACCCGTCTCCAGCCAGTTCATCGGTGCACAATCGGCAAACGGCAGCTCAAGCTGTTGCAGCGCCACGTGCCAGTCGCCGAGGCGTTCGGCGTCCAGCGCTTCGCCGGGGGGCGCCTGCAACAACCACACGCGGGTGGCGCTGGCGCTGCGGGCCAGTTCGGCAATCAAGGCCAGGCTGCCGCGATCCGGCGAACGCCGTGGATCGCACGCAATGGCCAGGCGCGCCGGGGGAAAGCGGCTCAGTTGTTCGAGGAGTTTGTGCCGCGATTCGCGGCTGTCGAGGATGCCGGCGTTGCTCACGTTTTTCGGCAATTGCGGTGGCCACGGGCGCTGGTCGTCCAGCTCGATGGCGACCAGTAACGCGCCGTCGCTTTGCTGTTCAGTCACGCCGCTTTCCACGCGATGCAGCTGCGCGGGTGCCACATCGCTGACGCCGAGGCGCTCGCTGGTGGGCATCAAGCGTTCGCGCAGTTGTGCGTAACCGGGCAGGTTCAAATCCAGACGCAGCGCCGTTTGCCCGGTCTTCCAGCGCCACAGGCAAAACAGCGCCAGCAGCAGGCGCGGCACAACGCCGTAGACCAGCAAGACGCCGACCAGCCACGCGGCCCAGGCCTGGCGGGCACTTTCGATGTTCAGTGCGGCATCGCCACTGGCGCGGATCATTTCCTCGGTCGGTACGCTGAAGCCGAGCAGGGCCGGTAGCACGCCAAGCGCCTGAGTGACGGCGATAAAAGTGTCGGCACTGAGGATCGTGGTTTCCCAGACGAAGCCGTAGCGCCGGGTCGCCATCAACATCAGCAGGATCACCAAGGCGCTGATCATCGCCAGCAACCACAGGCTGTTGACCAGCACACCGATGGCCCAGCGATTGAGTTTCTGGCGTTGCAGCAACAGGAGCAGGGCCGGAGCCAGTTGCGCGGCTTTGGCGTCACGCGCGAGTTTTTCGCTGAGCCACAGCCACGGGCGTGCGAGGCTGGCGCCTTGTTCACCGGCGAACACCAGTCCCAGGGCCCAGCTCAGCAGCAGGATCAGATTGAGCCCGAGCAGGCTGCCCAAGGCCCAGAACACATTCACCGGGTGCAGGCCGTCGCCCAGTGCAGCAAAGGCCAGGCCGGCGCCGCTGACCACGGCCAGCACCGCCATGACAATCAGCGCCAGTCTCGCACCTTGCAGCCAGTGTTTGAGGGCCGTAGCCAGGCCATCGCGTTCAGCCAGCCATAGGGCCCGGCGTTGAATGCGCGACGGCAAATCGCCGCCGGCGCTGCGGGCCAGTCGGTTGGCTTCAAGGTCTTCCAGAGGACCTGCGTGTTCTTCGCGCAGTCGAATGGTTTCTGTCAGCCAGAGGGTATTGAGTTCAGTCACGCGGCATCCCGTCGCTTAATTGAGCTGTGAGCATAACCGCTGTGGCGCTTATCGGCGAAAGCCCGGCTCTGCTATCCTCGCCGGCATGACTAAATCACTCCCTCTCAGCCTGATCGCAGCCCTCGGTGAAAACCGCGTGATCGGCGTCGACAACAGCATGCCCTGGCACTTGCCGGGGGACTTCAAATATTTCAAGGCCACCACCCTCGGCAAACCGATCATCATGGGGCGCAAGACCTGGGATTCCCTGGGGCGCCCGTTGCCCGGCCGCTTGAACATCGTGGTCAGCCGTCAGGCAGATCTGCTGCTCGAAGGCGCGGAGGTTTATCCGTCGCTGGAAGCCGCCGTCATTCGTGCCGAAGCATGGGCGAAGGAACAGGGTGTCGATGAGCTGATGCTGATTGGCGGTGCGCAGTTGTATGCGCAAGGGCTGGCCCAAGCCGATCGGTTGTACCTGACCCGCGTGGCGCTGAGTCCGGAAGGGGATGCGTGGTTTCCGGAGTTTGATTTGAACCAGTGGAAACTGGTGTCGAATGTGCCGAACCCGGCGGAAGGCGACAAACCGGCGTACAACTTCGAAGTATGGGAAAAAGCCTAAAAGCATCGCGAGCAAGCTCGCTCCCACAGTGTTTTGAGGTGAAACACAAATTGTGTGAACACAACAGATCCCTGTGGGAGCGAGCTTGCTCGCGATAGCGGTCTATCAGACGCTACTCAAGCCTGCGCCAACGCCGAATGCTCATCCGCATCCAGCAGCGCCTTATCCGTCTGCTGCATCACCTGACTGGTAATCGCCCCGGCCGTCATCGAACCACTAACGTTCAACGCCGTACGCCCCATATCAATCAGCGGCTCGACCGAAATCAGCAACGCCACCAGCGAAACCGGCAAGCCCATCGCTGGCAGCACGATCAGCGCGGCAAACGTCGCACCGCCGCCAACCCCGGCCACACCGGCCGAACTCAGCGTGACAATCGCCACCAGCGTCGCGATCCACAGCGGGTCCAGCGGATTGATGCCCACGGTCGGCGCCACCATTACCGCCAACATCGCCGGGTACAGGCCGGCACAACCGTTCTGGCCAATGGTCGCGCCGAACGAAGCGGCGAAACTGGCGATGGACTGCGGAATGCCCAGACGACTGGTCTGGGCTTCGATGCTCAGCGGAATCGTCGCAGCGCTGGAACGGCTGGTGAAGGCAAACGTCAGCACCGGCCAGATCTTGCGGAAGAAGCGCAGCGGATTGATCCCGGCAACCGACACCAGCACGCCATGCACCACAAACATCAGGCCCAGGCCGATGTAAGACACCACGACAAAACTGCCGAGCTTGATGATGTCTTGCAGGTTGGAACCGGCGACCACTTTGGTCATCAGCGCCAGTACGCCATACGGGGTCAGCTTCATCACCAGGCGCACCAGGCGCATCACCCAGGCTTGCAAGGTGTCGATGGCGTTGATCACTTTCTGACCTTTTTCGGCATCATCCTTGAGCAATTGCAGGGCCGCGACACCCAGGAACGCCGCGAAAATCACCACGCTGATGATCGAGGTCGGTTTGGCCCGCGCCAGATCGGCAAACGGGTTCTGCGGGATGAACGACAGCAGCAACTGCGGCACGTTAAGGTCAGCGACCTTGCCGGCGTAATCGGTCTGGATGGTTTGCAGCCGCGCCATTTCCTGGGTGCCGGCCACAAGGCCTTCGGCGGTCAGGCCGAACAGGTTGGTCAGGCCGATGCCGATCAGCGCTGCAATGGCGGTGGTGAACAGCAGCGTGCCGATGGTCAGGAAGCTGATCTTGCCCAGCGACGAAGCGTTGTGCAGACGGGCCACGGCGCTGAGGATCGAGGCGAATACCAGCGGGATCACGATCATTTGCAGCAGTTGTACATAACCGTTGCCTACCAGATCGAACCAACCGATCGAGGCTTTCAGCACCGGGTTGCCGGCACCGTAAACGGCGTGCAAGGCCACACCGAACGCCACGCCCAGCACCAGCGCGAGCAGGACTTTTTTCGCCAGGCTCCAAGTGGTGTGGCGGGTTTGCGCGAGGCCCAGGAGCAGGGCGAGGAACACCAGCAGATTGAGGATCAGCGGCAGATTCATGAGAACTCCGAGTGAGACTTGTGCCAGCTACCATCCGGGGCAGCTGCGAACGGGCAAGCCTAACAGCTTGAAAACTAATGAATTAATATCAAAAACGTATGGTATTCGTCGCTTTTGGAATAAGCGGATGTCGCTGTCAGAAATGCAACTGGCGCGAAAGGGACGCGGGCGGTCGCTGACAGACGAGGACTGTCACACTTATTTGTTAGCGTCGATATCTTTCATTCAGGGAGAAACGCAGATGAAGTTCGCACCGAAACTACTGGCCGCAGCACTTTGCCTCGGCCTCGCCGGCCAGGTCCTCGCCACGGATCTGAAACACTGGCCGGCCGATCAGGCCAAGGCGCTGGACGCGATGATCGCCGCCAACGCCAACAAAGGTAACTACGCGGTGTTCGACATGGACAACACCAGTTACCGCTACGACCTCGAAGAGTCGTTGCTGCCGTTCATGGAGAACAAGGGCCTGATCACCCGCGACAAGCTCGATCCCTCCCTGAAACTGATGCCGTTCAAGGACACCGCCGACCACAAGGAAAGCCTGTTCAGCTACTACTACCGCCTCTGCGAAGTCGACGACATGGTCTGCTATCCATGGGTCGCCCAAGTGTTCTCCGGCTTCACGCTCAAGGAACTCAAGGGCTATGTCGACGAAATGATGGCGTCCGGCAAACCGGTGCCGGCCACTTATTACGAAGGTGATGTGGTCAAGAAACTCGACGTCAACCCGCCGAAAATCTTCACCGGCCAGCAAGAGCTGTACAACAAACTGATGGAGAACGGCATCGAGGTCTACGTGATGACCGCCGCCTCCGAAGAACTGGTGCGCATGGTCGCGGCCGATCCGAAGTACGGCTACAACGTCAAACCGCAGAATGTGATCGGCGTGTCGCTGCTGCTCAAGGATCCGAAGACTGGCGAGCTGACCACCGCGCGCAAGCAGGTCACCGCCGGCAAATATGACGAGAAGGCCAACCTCGGCCTGGAACTGACCCCGTACCTGTGGACCCCGGCGACCTGGATGGCCGGCAAGCAGGCGGCGATCCTGACCTACATCGACGAGTGGAAAAAACCGGTGCTGGTGGGCGGCGACACCCCGAGCAGCGATGGTTACATGCTGTTCCACAGTGTTGACGTGGCCAAGGGCGGTATCCACCTGTGGGTCAATCGCAAGGACAAGTACATGACCCAGATCAACGGCATGATGGCCAAGAATGCCGCAGCCCAGTCCAAGGAAGGCTTGACCGTGACTGCCGACAAGAACTGGGTGATCGTCAAGCCGGAAGACATCCAGTAAGACCGCGGCGCCGCCATCGTCGGAACGCCGCCCGGACCAAGCTCGCTCCCACAAAGATCTCGGGTGAAACACAGACTGTGTGAGCACCGAAGATCCCCTGTGGGAGCGAGCTTGCTCGCGATGAGGCCCGTCAGTGCAATGAAAGACCCCGCTTGAAAGACATCTCCTGACAGTCACACCCTACGCATTCTTGCGCAAGGGACTACGACTACGCCAGAATCCGCCGGCTTGTGCGTCTGGGTACCGGCTTCTATCGTTTCCGCGTCGCTGAACATCAGTGATCGGGTTTGGTAGCCCGTGTTCACCTCGGCGCATTGCGCCACCCTTTGCAGGGTTCGTTTCTGTCTCTGCTCATATGGTGGCCATGCGCAGGGCATCTTCGGACGCGCCGGGTTCCTGGTGACCGGTCTACCAACCTGCGTATGGCCGCCACCCACGCCTGCGAACCCCTCGCCTCGGCCAATGTGATGGCCAGCGATTTCGCCGGACTGCTGGAAGGCTCGCAACGCAGCACAATGCTGGGGATTGCGCAGGTGATCATGCTGGGCGAGTTGGCGGTGAATCAGGTGTTGGATAACCTCGACCCTCAGGAATAGCGCGGACAAAAAAATACCCCGCACTTGGCGGGGCATTTTCATGTTCGATGCTTAAGCCTTACAGCCCGTCAAGCATCGCCTTGTTACGTACAGCACCCTTGTCGGCACTGGTCGCCAGCAGGGCGTAGGCTTTCAGCGCGGTGGTCACTTTACGTGGACGCACTTCCACCGGTTTCCAGCCTTTCTTGTCCTGCTCGACCCGGCGTGCAGCCAGTTCTTCGTCGCTGACCAACAGGTTGATCGAGCGGTTCGGAATGTCAATCAGCACCTTGTCGCCGTCCTGCACCAGGCCAATCGCGCCGCCGGCAGCCGCTTCAGGCGAAGCGTGGCCGATGGACAGGCCCGAGGTGCCGCCGGAGAAACGGCCGTCGGTGAGCAGGGCGCAGGCTTTGCCCAGGCCTTTGGATTTCAGGTACGAAGTCGGGTAGAGCATTTCCTGCATGCCCGGGCCGCCTTTCGGGCCTTCGTAGCGAATGATGACGATGTCGCCTTCCTTCACTTCGTCGGCGAGGATGCCGCGCACGGCGCTGTCCTGGCTTTCGAAGATCTTCGCGTTGCCTTCGAACACGTGGATCGACTCGTCGACGCCGGCGGTTTTCACCACGCAGCCGTCCAGGGCGATGTTGCCGTAGAGAACGGCCAGGCCGCCTTCTTGCGAGTACGCGTGCTCGACACTGCGGATGCAACCGTTTTCACGGTCGTCGTCCAGGGTTTCCCAGCGGGTCGACTGGCTGAACGCGGTTTGCGTCGGGATGCCTGCCGGACCGGCCTTGAAGAAGTGGTGCACCGCTTCGTCGGTGGTCTGGGTGATGTCCCACTTGGCGATGGCTTCTTCCATGCTGCGGCTGTGCACGGTTGGCAACTGGGTGTGCAGCAAACCGCCACGGGCCAGCGAGCCGAGGATGCTGAAGATCCCGCCGGCGCGGTGCACGTCTTCCATGTGGTACTTCTGAATGTTCGGCGCGACCTTGCACAGTTGCGGCACGTGACGGGACAGACGGTCGATGTCGCGCAGGTCGAAATCGATCTCGGCTTCCTGGGCAGCGGCCAGCAAGTGCAGGATGGTGTTGGTGGAACCGCCCATGGCGATGTCCAGGGTCATGGCGTTTTCGAACGCCTGGAAGTTGGCGATGTTGCGCGGCAACACCGACTCATCGTTCTCGCCGTAATAACGCTTGCACAGCTCGACGATGGTGCGCCCGGCCTGCAGGAACAGCTGCTCACGGTCGCTGTGAGTGGCCAGGGTCGAACCGTTGCCCGGCAATGCCAGGCCCAGGGCTTCGACCAGGCAGTTCATCGAGTTGGCGGTGAACATGCCGGAGCACGAACCGCAGGTCGGGCAGGCGCTGCGCTCGTACTCAGCGACTTTCTCGTCAGAAGCGCTGGAGTCGGCGGCGATCACCATGGCGTCGACCAGGTCGAGGCCGTGGGAGGCGAGTTTGGTCTTGCCGGCCTCCATCGGGCCGCCAGAGACGAAGATCACCGGGATGTTCAGGCGCAGGGCGGCCATCAACATGCCAGGGGTGATCTTGTCGCAGTTGGAAATGCACACGATCGCGTCGGCGCAGTGGGCGTTGACCATGTACTCGACGGAGTCGGCAATGATTTCGCGGCTCGGCAGCGAATAGAGCATGCCGTCGTGGCCCATGGCGATGCCGTCGTCGACGGCGATGGTGTTGAATTCCTTGGCCACGCCGCCAGCGCGTTCGATCTCGCGGGCGACCAGTTGCCCCAGGTCTTTGAGGTGCACGTGGCCCGGTACGAACTGGGTGAAGGAGTTGGCAATGGCGATGATCGGCTTCTTGAAGTCGTCATCTTTCATCCCCGTGGCGCGCCACAGTGCGCGGGCGCCGGCCATGTTGCGGCCGTGGGTGGATGTTTTCGAGCGGTAATCAGGCATGAAGCACTCCGGGCGGCTAATCAGGTATCAAAAGGGAAGTGAGCTTCTATTGACGTCTGGAACACTCAGAAATGGCCGCGTGTCCGGAAGTTGCCGATAACTTTGCGGGATCGCCGCGCGCTTCAGCTTGAGCTCATAAACCCGCCGGGGATGACTGGCGATGAATGTTCGCGATTCTACACGGCTGGCGGCTGGAGGGAATGGTTGCAAGCATTCACGAGACGTGCGGAAAGAGGCAATCCTGCAGGAGCGAGCATGCTCGCGATGAACCCAAGAACGCCGCGGGGTGTCAGGTTGCCAGCGTTATCGTTGACGATCATCGCGAGCATGCTCGCTCCTACAGAGGGGGAAAGGGGCGTCAGAGCCAGATAGCGTCCCAGAGTGGGTAATCGCCGATATGGTCGACGAGGCCTGCGCGTAGGGGGTTGGCGATGATGTATCGAGCAGCGGCTTTCAGGTCTTCCTCCCGACGCAGAGCCCTGTCGAAATAACCTCTCTGCCATAGCCTCTCGGGCTGGCCTCGCTTGAGATTGATAGCGCGGGCACTTCGAGCTTTGGTGGCTTGCATCAGTTTCGGCAAATCACCGTTGTGTAACTCGAGCAGCCAGTGAAAGTGATCCGGCATGACTACCCAAGCGATAGATGTGGCATTTCCTGTTTCATGAGCCTTTCTGAATTCATGCACGAGAAGGCGCCCCATGCGCCAGTCTTTGAAGAACGGGGTTCGCTCGTGGGTAACAGCGGTGAGCAGATAGATGCGGCCATGTTCTGAGTGCCGGCCGGTGCGTAAACGGTGGCCGTGTGGCGTGCTGGACATTCCGTTGTCCTCTTCTGTGATTGGAAGAGAAAACGTTAGACGCCACAGGCGAGGCTGTCGTAATGACAGAGAATCAAAATGTGTCGCTGTCTGTAGGAGCGAGCATGCTCGCGATGGTCGTCAACGATAACGCTGGCGACCTGACACCCCGAGGTGCTTTGTCGTCCATCGCGAGCAAGCTCGCTCCTACAGTGGTTTGCGGTTTTAGCTATTCGGCAACAACCGGCAAGTAATGCTCTTGATATAGCGCGTCTCGGCAATGGCCGGATGCACCGGATGATCCGGACCCTGACCGCCACGCTCCAGCATCTGGATATTGCGGTCCAGGTGGCGGGCGCTGGTCAGCAGGATGTTCTGCAGGTCGTCTTCCGGCAGGTGCATCGAGCACGATGCGCTGACCAGGATGCCGTCCTTGGTGAGCAGGCGCATGGCTTGCTCGTTCAGGCGGCGGTAGGCGCCTTCGCCGTTTTTCATGTCTTTCTTGCGTTTGATGAACGCCGGCGGGTCGGCCACGATCACGTCGAAGCGTTCTTCGCTGGCTTTCAGCTCTTTGAGGGCTTCGAACACGTCGCCTTCGATGCAGGTCATTTTCTCGGCAAAGCCGTTCAGTGCGGCGTTGCGCTCGACACCGTCAAGGGCGAAGGCCGAGGCGTCGACGCAGAACACTTCACTGGCGCCGAATGCAGCGGCTTGTACGCCCCAGCCACCGATGTAGCTGTACAGATCCAGTACGCGCTTGCCTTTGGCGTAAGGGGCCAGGCGGGCGCGATTCATGCGGTGGTCGTAGAACCAGCCGGTTTTCTGGCCTTGAATGACTGGCGCTTCGAATTTCACGCCGTTCTCTTCGAGGGCAACCCACTCCGGCACCAGGCCGAACACGGTTTCGACGTAGCGGGTGAGGCCTTCGGCGTCACGGGCAGCGGAGTCGTTCTTGAACAGGATGCCGCTTGGCTTGARCACCTGGGTCAGCGCCGCGATCACGTCGTCTTTATGGGCTTCCATGGTGGCCGAAGCGATCTGTACCACGAGGATGTCGCCGAAACGGTCAACCACCAGGCCCGGCAGCAGGTCGGAGTCGCCGTAGACCAGGCGATAGAACGGCTTGTCGAACAGGCGCTCGCGTAGCGACAGGGCCACGTTCAGGCGATGCACTAGCAGCGACTTGTCTAGCGGCAACTTGATGTCGCGCGACAGCACACGGGCGCAGATCAGGTTGTTCGGGCTCATGGCAACGATGCCCAGCGGCTTGCCGCCGGCGGCTTCGAGGATCGCCTGGTCGCCGGCCTTGAAGCCGTGCAAAGGCGTAGCGGCTACATCGATTTCGTTGCTGTAGACCCACAAGTGACCGTTGCGCAGACGACGGTCGGCGTTGGCTTTGAGGCGCAGGCTAGGCAGGGACATGTCGTCGCTCCGGAAAAAAGAGCGGGAGTATAGCGTGTTGAGCCCCCGGATTGGCCTGCAAGTGGACATGTGGCGAGGGTTGTCTTGCGATTTGGTATGTCGGATCCAACTTCATAAAGGTTAGAATCGGTGTCTGACCCAGAGTGTGCACAAATGTCCCAAGAGCTGACATCCGAACAGATCCAACAAGCCCTGCAGGGCATCAGCGTACCGGCCCAGCCGCAAATCATGGTGGATTTGCAGATGGAGCAGTACATGCCCGACCCGGATCTGGAAGTCATCGCCAGGCTGATTTCCCAGGACCCGGGTCTTTCCGGCTCCCTGCTGAAGATCGTCAATTCGCCGTATTACGGCCTGAGTAACAAGATTGCCTCGATCCAGCGCGCGGTAAATCTGCTGGGCAGCCGCTCGGTCATCAACCTGATCAACGCGCAGTCGATCAAGGGCGAGATGAATGACGACACCATTGTCACCCTGAACCGTTTCTGGGACACCGCCCAGGACGTGGCCATGACCTGCCTGACCCTGGCCAAGCGCATCGGCGTTGAGAATGGCGACGAAGCGTATGCCCTGGGCCTGTTCCACGACTGCGGCGTGCCCTTGATGCTCCAGCGTTTCCCCGACTACATGGGTGTTCTGGAGCAGGCCTATGCCAGCGCCAGTGCCGAATGCCGGGTGGTGGATACGGAGAACCAGGTGTTCAATACCAATCACTCGGTGGTCGGGTATTACACGGCCAGGTCGTGGCGCTTGCCGGAGCACGTGAGCGCGGCGATCGCCAATCACCACAATGCCCTGGCGATCTTCAGCGATGAGTCGTCGCGCAACAGTTCGCTGAAGAACCTGCTGGCGATACTGAAAATGGCCGAGCATATTTGTGCTTCTTATCGGGTACTGGGTAACCAGACCGAAGATCACGAGTGGAACAGCATCGCGGCGCTGGTGCTCGATTATGTCGGCCTCTCGGACTACGACTTCGAGACACTCAAGCAGACGATCCGCGACCTCGGCACTCATCGCTGAGTGTCGGAACTTTCTTCTTTCAAGAGCACACCATGCCGGAACTGCCAGAAGTCGAAACCACCCGTCGCGGCATCGCGCCGTACCTGGAAGGCCAGCGCGTCAGCCGGGTGATCGTGCGTGATCGGCGCCTGCGCTGGCCGATTCCCGAGGACCTCGATGTGCGCCTGTCCGGCCAGCGCATCGTATTGGTGGAGCGGCGCGCCAAGTACCTGCTGATCAATGCCGAAGTCGGTACCTTGATCAGTCATTTGGGCATGTCAGGCAATTTGCGTCTGGTGGAGGTCGGGCTGCCGGCGGCCAAGCATGAGCATGTGGACATCGAGCTGGAGTCGGGCCTGGCCCTGCGTTACACCGACCCGCGGCGCTTCGGCGCGATGCTCTGGAGCCTCGACCCGCTCAATCACGAATTGCTGATTCGCCTGGGGCCGGAACCGCTGACCGACCTGTTCGATGGTGAGCGCCTGTTCCAGCAGTCCCGTGGCCGCTCGATAGCGGTCAAGCCGTTCATCATGGACAACGCGGTGGTGGTGGGCGTCGGCAATATCTATGCGACCGAAGCGTTGTTCGCCGCCGGGATCGACCCGCGCCGCGAAGCCAGGAGCATTTCCCGGGCGCGTTACTTGAAGCTGGCCATCGAGATCAAGCGCATCCTGGCGGCCGCCATCGAGTGTGGCGGTACCACGCTGCGGGACTTTATCGGTGGTGATGGTCAGCCCGGTTATTTCCAGCAGGAACTGTTCGTGTACGGCCGTGGCGGCGAACACTGCAAGGTCTGTGGCACGGGGCTGCGGGAAGTGAAGCTCGGGCAGCGTGCCAGCGTTTTTTGCCCGCGTTGTCAGAGCTGATACGCGCGACAATCCGTTAGAGATTCGGCGTGGCTGATGGCCTCATCGCGAGCAAGCTCGCTCCCACAGGGGTTTGTGAACGACACAGATCCAGTGTGGGAGCGAGCTTGCTCGCGATGAGGCCCGAAAGAGCACTACATCATTCAAGCCTTACCGGTAATTTTCCGGTACTTCTCCATCAACTGTTCTTCAGTCTCCGGATGAGCTTCGTCCAGTGGAATGCAATCCACCGGGCAGACTTGCTGGCACTGCGGTTCGTCGTAGTGGCCGACGCACTGGGTGCACAGGTTCGGGTCGATCACGTAGATCTCTTCGCCTTGGGAAATGGCGGCGTTCGGGCACTCGGGTTCGCAGACGTCGCAGTTGATGCAATCGTCGGTGATGATCAGGGACATGCTAACTCCAGCCGGGGCGGCAAGCCCGGGCGCAATAAACCAATGCGCACAATTGTGCCGCATTGGCGCCTGCGTTGCACGCAGGTGCGACGTACTGTAGGAGCCAGCCTGCTGGCGATGAACCCGAGAACGCCGGGGGGTGTCAGGTTTCCCGCGTTATCGTTGACGTCCATCGCGAGCAGGCTCGCTCCTACAGTTTGCGGGGGGGTTATTTCTTGAAGCGTTCGGTCAGGGCATCCGCCACCACAGGGTGCACGAACTTGGTGATATCGCCGCCCAGGGCTGCGATTTCACGGACCAGCGTCGAGGAAATGAACGAGTAGCGTTCGGACGGGGTCAGGAACAGGCTTTCCACATCCGGCGCCAGTTGGCGGTTCATGTTGGCCAGCTGGAATTCGTATTCGAAGTCTGACACCGCGCGCAAACCACGCAGGAACACGTTGGCGTTCTGCTCTTTGGCGAAGTGCGCCAGCAGCGTCGAGAAACCGACGACTTCAACGTTCGGCAGATGTTTAGTGACCTCGCGCGCCAGTTCTACCCGTTGTTCCATAGGAAACAACGGGTTTTTCTTGGGGCTCGCGGCAACGGCAATGATCACGTGATCGAACAGGCGCGAGGCGCGTTCGACCAGATCGCCATGGCCCTTGGTAATAGGGTCGAAGGTACCTGGGTACAACACTCGGTTCATCGCGTCGTCCTGGCGGGAATCCGTTGGGGAGTCGGATGGTATCGCAGCCTTCCCGGTCGGCCAAGTCGCCTGTTGGGTAAGAAAGCACTATAGACGATGGGAATTATCGTTATTTTCATGGTTTTTTTAAACGTTCGGCCAGGGATGTCGCCAGTTGTGCCGTCAGTCCGTAGACCGACAGCTGCGGGTTGGCGCCAATGCTAGTGGGGAACAGCGAGCCGTCGTGAATCGACAGATTGCCCAGTTGATGATGCCGGCCGAGGCTGTCGGTCACCGCGATTGTCGGGTCTTCACCCATGGCACAACCGCCCATCACATGGGCACTGCCCAGGCGTGTGCGATACAGCTCCAGGCTCAGGCCGTCGATCAGCGTGCGCGCTTCGGCGAGGGTCTTCACGTAGCGGGCGTCGGCGTGCATCGGCATCACGGCCTTGGCGCCACCGGCAAACTGGATCTCGGCCATGGTATGGAACGCCCGGCGCAATCCATCCCAGGCGTAAGGCGAGAGCTGATAATCCAGCACCGGTGTGTCATCGCTGCGCAATTCGACGCTGCCACCGGGGCTGTCCGGGTGAAAGCCGTCCCGCAGTAAAGCCAGCATGGCGTGGGTATGCGGCAGATTGGCCATGTGTTGCGAATTCTCCTGGCCGAACCCGCCGAGCAGTGTTGTGGCCAGCGCCGGGTGCAGGGGCGGGACTTCCAGTTTGTAGGACATCTTGCCGGTGGTGCCGTCCTGCCATTGGAAATGGTCGGAATAAATCGACTGCGGCGCGCCGTAGAACGGGTTGACCACTTCGTCGAACAACGCGGCGGACATGTTCACCGGGTGCAGGAAGGTGCGTTTTCCCAGGCGCTTGTGCGGGTCGGGTGCCCCGGAGCGCATCAGCAAGGCCGGGCTGTTGATGCCGCCACCGGACAGCACGAAATGCCGCGCCTTGACCGTGATGGTGCGCCCGGTCGGTGCGACGCAGCGTTCATCCATCGCCGAACATTGCAGGCCGGTGACCTTGTCACCGCTGATGTTAAGTTTTTCGGCGCGGGCCAGGTAAAGCAGCTCGCCACCTTTTTCCAGGGTCGCCGGAATGGTCGTAACCATCATCGATTGCTTGGCGTTGGTCGGGCAGCCCATGCCGCAGTAGCCGAGGTTCCAGCAGCCGCGAACGTTGCGCGGGATGACATGCCACGAGTAATTCAGTGCTTCGCAGCCCTTGCGGATCACATCATTGTTGGCGTTGGGCGGCACCATCCACGGCGCGACGCCCAGGCGTTGCTCCATTTTTTCGAACCACGGCGCCATTTCCGCCGGGCTATGGCCCTTGACGTTGTGCTCTTTGGCCCAGTGTTCCAGGGTCGGTTCCGGAGTGCGGAAACTGGAAGTCCAGTTGATCAGCGTGGTGCCGCCCACCGCCCGGCCCTGGAGGATGGTGATCGCGCCGTCCTTGCTCATGCGGCCGATGCCTTCCTGATAAAGGCTGCTGTAGGCTTGGTCTTCGAGCAGCTTGAAGTCGCTGCTGGTCTTGAGCGGGCCTTCCTCGATCAGCAGCACTTTGTAGCCGGCTGCGCTGAGGATTTCAGCCGTGGTGCCGCCGCCGGCTCCGCTGCCGATGATCGCCACGTCCGCTTCGAGTGCCAGGTCCTGGGTCAGTTGCGAGCCATTGTAGGTTTTCCAGCCTCGGGCCATGCCTTCGCGGAACGGATCGGGTACGGGCATCTTCGGGTTCTCTTTTTATTGTTGGAGTAGGCGGTGAAGCGGCTGGCCCCATCGCGAGCAAGCTCGCTCCCACATTGGTTCTGCGTCGTTCATAAATCCCCTGTGGGAGCGAGCTTGCTCGCGATGGGGTCGACTCGATTTCAGACTGTTGGCGGCCCGGGATACCCGCAATGCGCCCACGATTCTTTGCGGCCGTACCAGGCCATCATCACCAATTGCAGCAAAGAACTGTGACCCATGCGCAACAGGCTCAATGAGCTATTTTCCCAGCGGTTCAGAAACTGCCGGATATCATCGGCGCTGGCGTTTTCCCAGCTGCTCCAGATCCCGGTCAGCGGTCCACGGGTCACGGCCATGCCCAACACATCGAACAGTTGCTGGGTCAGTTTGAGCATTTCCGGTGACAAGTGAGCGAGGTTGTAATCAAGGCTTTTCAGTGTGCCCTCGACAGCCTCGGGCATCCGTTCGGAAGTTACGGCACCATCGAGCATGACTGGAATCAACGCCCGCAAAAACAGCAGGTCGCCGCTTCGCAACGTGACGAAGCCACTGGCCGGAACACTCGACGAACAGCCGCTGAGGCTGGCGCCCAATCCGGCAGTGGCGAGAAAGGCGCTGGCGCCGAGGCTGAATTTAAGTAGCCCGCGCCGTGACAGCGCGGGTGTATCGCAAAGGCTGGGGTTCATTATTGTTATTACCCGACGGTGAGATCGTTAGCGGATGAACAGCTTCTGGATCAGCTTCTGGATCGATTTGCCATACGGCGGGTAAATCAGTTTCGCCGCGTTGAAGCGCTGCTTGATCAGCACGCCCTTGGCCTTGCTGAAGGTCAGGAACCCTTCATGACCATGATAATGACCCATGCCCGAGGCACCGATACCGCCGAACGGCATGTCGTCCTGGGCGACGTGCAGCAGCGTGTCGTTCAGGCACACGCCACCGGAATGGGTTTCGTGCAGCACGCGYTGTTGTTCGCGCTTGTCGTAGCCGAAGTAATACAGCGCCAGTGGGCGCGGGCGCTGGTTGATGTAGGCAAATGCCTGGTCCAGATCCTTGTACGGCACGATCGGCAGCAGCGGTCCGAAAATCTCGTCCTGCATCACCGTCATCTCGTCGGTGACATTGAGCAGCAGGCTATGGCTCATGCGTCGGCCCTGGCCCTGGTCGAACAGCGGCATCAGCAGCGCACCCTTGCTGGTGGCGTCGCTGACGTAGCCGTTTAGGCGCGCCAGTTGTCGCTCATTGATGATCGCGGTGTAGTCCGGGTTGTCGGCCAGCGTCGGATAAAACCCGCGGACGGCTGTGCGATAGGCTTCGACGAAACCTCCGACGCGATCCTCCGGCACCAGTACGTAGTCAGGGGCCACGCAGGTCTGGCCGGCGTTCAAGGTTTTGCCGAAGGCGATGCGCTCGGCGGCGTCCTTGAGCGGCACGTCGCGGGAAACAATGGCCGGGGACTTGCCACCCAGTTCCAGGGTTACCGGGGTCAGGTTTTCCGCGGCGGCGCGCATGACGTGTTTGCCGATGCTGGTGGCGCCGGTGAACAGCAGGTGATCGAACGGCAGGCGTGAAAACGCCACGCCCATATCGGCCTCGCCCAGGACCACGCAAACCAGGTCTTCGGGGAAGATGCGCGCCAGCAACTGCTTCATCAGCAAGCCGGTAGCGGGAGTCGATTCACTGAGCTTGAGCATCACCCGATTGCCCGCCGACAGCGCGCCGACCAGCGGGCCGATGGCCAGGTACAGCGGGTAGTTCCACGGCACGATGACCCCGACCACGCCCAGCGGTTGGTAAACGACTTTGGCCGAAGCCGGCTGGAAGGCAGCGCCCACCTTGCGCCGCGACGCTTTCATCCAGCCCTTGAGGTGTTTGCTGGCGTAATGGATGCCGTGCAGGCTGGGCATCAGTTCGGCGAGCAGGGTTTCATCGGCGCTACGATGGCTGAAGTCCTGGCTGATCGCATCGATCAGGGCCTGGCGTTCATTGTTCAACAAATCCTTCAGCGCCTTGAGCCATTGTTGGCGCTGCGCGGCGGGTGGCATCGGGTTGGCGGCGTAGGCGGCACGCTGGGCGTCGAACAGGGCCTGAAGCTCTTCCAGCGGCTGCTGTAGGTTCTGCAGGTAGGAAATTTCAGCAGTCATGGTCGGCTCCGGATTTATTGTAATGGGGCACTTTCTAGAGTCTATACTCTAAAAAGTCAAATGACATCCTGTAACAGCTTTGTTTTATCCACTCGCGGATAGATCTAAGATGCCCGTCAACGCACTCTGAATTAAAGCCCAAGCCATGGCCCCACGGATCAAAACCAGCGAGCGCATCGTGCAGAACAGCCTGGAGCTGTTCAATCAACAGGGCGAGCGCAGCATCAGTACCAACCACATCGCTGCCCATATGGAAATTTCCCCGGGCAACCTGTACTACCACTTCCCCAACAAGCAGGCGATCATCGCTGTGCTGTTCAGCGAATACGAGAGCCTGGTGGACAGCTTCCTGCGCCCGCCCCAGGGCCGTACTGCCACGGTGGAAGACAAACGCTTCTACCTCAAGGAGCTGCTGGCGGCGATGTGGCGTTACCGGTTTCTGCATCGCGATCTCGAACATTTGCTCGACAGCGATCCGGACTTGGCCGACCGCTATCGACGTTTCTCTCAGCGCTGCCTGATCCAGGGTTCGGCGATCTACGAAGGCTTCGTCGCCGCTGGCATCCTGAAGATGGACAAGGTGCAGATCGAATCCCTGACGCTCAATGCCTGGATCATCCTCACGTCCTGGGTACGTTTCCTGTGCACCACGCGGGAGAATTCCAGCCACTTGAGCGAGCAGGCCATTAAACGCGGGGTGTATCAGGTTTTGGTGCTGGAAGCCGGGTTTGTCACGGATGAGGCCCGCGATGCGGTCAATGCCTTGTTCGAAGAGTTTTACGTGCCCCTGGCCCAGGCGCTTGAGGAAGTGTCGTAGGATCGAAGTCCGATAAAAATCACAGGAGCCCGTTATGCCCATTGCGCAATTGATCAGCCCGCAAGCACTGGACCTGAAAAAGGACCAGCCGGGGCTGGTGATTCTGGATTGTCGTTTTGCCCTCGAAGACCCGGATTACGGTCAGCGCAGCTATGCCGAAGGGCACATTGCCGGTTCGAGCTATGCTGACCTTGAGCGTGATCTGAGTGGCGCCGTGGTCAAGGGCGTGACCGGGCGTCATCCGTTACCCGAACCCGTGCAATTGATCGAGCGCCTGCAAGCCTGGGGCATCAACGCCGATAGCGAAGTGGTTTTGTACGACGATGGTCCGGGTGCCTATGCGGCGCGGGCCTGGTGGCTGCTGGCATGGTTGGGTAAGCGCGATGGCGTATTCATCCTCGATGGCGGACTCAAGGCCTGGCATGCGGCGGGGTTGCCGTTGAGCCTGGATACGCCGGCGATCACCCGTGGCTCCTTCACCGGCAGTCCTGATACGGCGTTGCTGATCAGTGCCGAGCAGTTGCAAAAGCGCCTCGCCCGGCCGGAACTTACCCTGCTCGATGCCCGCGCACTGCCGCGATTCAAGGGTGAAGTGGAACCGATCGACCCGGTTGCCGGGCACATTCCCGGTGCCCAGTGCGCGGCGTTTACCGACAACCTGGGCGCAGACGGGCTCTTCCTGTCGGCCGATCAGCTCAAGCAGCGTTTCGCCGCAAAACTGGGTGATCGTTCGCCGACCGATCTGGTGGCGTACTGCGGTTCCGGCGTGACGGCGTGCCACAACCTGTTTGCGTTGTGTCTGGCCGGTTATCCGCTGGGTTCGTTGTATGCCGGGTCGTGGAGCGAATGGATCAACGAGCCTGCGCGGGGCATTGCCACTGGCGAATGAACGCCACGAAACCCTGTGGGAGCGAGCTTGCTCGCGATGGGGCCATTACATTCAATAGTGATGCTGATTGTTAAGCCGCCATCGCGAGCAAGCTCGCTCCCACAGGGATGGATGGTGTTTGTGAGACCTTGTTAAACCTCAAGTCCCCCGCTTTGCACTGCGATACGCCCCCGGCCCAACCCCATACACTTGCTTGAACTGCCGGCTCAGATGGCTCTGGTCGGCAAACCCAAGTTGCATTGCGACTTCCAGCGGTAAACAACCACTTTGCAGCAACGTCCGCGCCCGGGCGATGCGCTGTTGCATCAGCCAGGTGTGTGGCGGCATGCCGGTGGCGCGGCGGAACACTCGGGCGAAATGGAATGGCGAGAGATTGACCGCCGCCGCCAGTGTCTCCAGTGAGGGCGGTGCTGCCAGTTGCGCCTGCAGCAATTCCTTGGCCAGGCTCACGGCCCGGTGTTCCTTGCCGGGTTTGCCGGCATCGGGCACCGCCGCATGACGCTGCAACAGCGACAGCACCAGTTCGCGCCAGACCGTTTGTTGCTGCAATGCGGTGGCGGGGCTTTCCAGCAGGCGGTGGAGTTGGCAGAAACCGTTCACCAGATCCTGATCGCGATACAGCGTGGCACCGAAGGCCGGCAAGTGGTGGGTCGGCAATTCGAGTTCGGCCAGCAGCGAGGTTATCTGTCCGCTGTCCGGATAAAACGCCCGGTACAGCCAGCCATCCTCGGTACCTTTATGACCGGTGTGCAATTCATCGGGGTTGATCAGCACCAGCGTGCCGCTGCCCGCCAGGTGTTCGGCACCGCGATAACGATAACGCTGGGCGCCGGCCATGATCATGCCGATCACATAGCCGTCATGCACATGGGGCGCGAAACGATGATCGATGTAGCGGGCGGACAACAACTCGACCCCGGCCAGTGGTGCGGTTTGCCAGAAATGAATCGACTCGCCCTGATCGCTGACCATGGCTTTACTTGCGAGCCACGGCGGCCAGCCACTCGGGGATGCGCCGTTCCAGGTAGTAACCCGGTTGCCTGAGCGTGCCGTCTACGAATCCGACGTGCCCGCCCTTGGCTTGCAGTTCAAATTGCGTACAGGCGGACAATTCATCGACGTGCGGCAGGCTGTGGGGAAATACGAAGGGGTCGTCGGCCGCCTGAATCATCAGGGTCGGGGTGCGAATTTCGCCGAGGAAGTAGCGGCTCGATGCGCGGCGATAGTAATCCTCGGCATCGACAAAGCCGTTCAGCGGTGCGGTAACCCGGCCATCGAAATCCCAGAACGTGCGCATGTTTTCCAGTGAGCCAAGTGCGGCCAATGCGGCCAGGCCATCCTCGTGTCCGTCATGCTGGAACTGCCGCTGTTTGTTCTTGATGTAGGCGAGCATCTCGCGCATGAAATGCGCCTGATAGACCTTTGAGAAACCCTGGTCGATACGGTCGGCGCAGTGGTCCAGGCGGAACGGCACCGACACCGCCACGGCGCCCATCAAGTCGCTGTCGGTACCGGTTTCGCCCAAATGCTTGAGCAGGATATTGCCGCCCAATGAGTAGCCGACAGCATACAGCGGAGCGAGAGGCCGTTTGGCCCGCAAGTGCCTGATGGTTTCGGCCAGGTCTTCGCTGGCGCCGGAATGGTAGCTGCGCGGCAACAGGTTGGGTTCGCCTGAACAGCCGCGCCAGTTCAACGCGACACTGGCCCAACCCCGCTCGCCCAAGGCTTTTTGCATGCCGGCGACATAAGGCGAATTCGAGGAGCCGGTGAGCCCGTGCAACACGAGCACCAAGGGTGCGTCGGCGCTGTGCGGGCCGTGCCAGTCGAGATCGAGAAAATCGCCGTCTTCAAGCCAGAGACGTTCGCGTTCGCGGCCGATGTGCACGGTTTTACGCCACAGAGGCCCCCACAAGGTTTGCAAGTGCGGATTGCCGATGCCAAAGGCGGGGGTAAAGGACGGCGGTGAGGCCAGTGTGGGGTGCGATTGCACAGTCATTCTCGGTGGAAGTGTTCATGAGTCTGCCCGAAGACGCGGCGGGACAGCGCCGCAACCGCGTCATCATGGCTCTCTAACTTGCCACAATCTCGCCAGGTGCGCGACACATGGAATTGGTTGCGCTTTCGCTTGGAGCCGGCAGCGGTTGTTGATCTGTCTTCGGCCCCAGGATGACAGCGCGCCATTGGTCGGCGTGGTAATGCCGGTTGAGTGCGCTTTTGATTGATACAAGGTTCAGCTTCAAGGCGGCTTGCATGGCGAAGTCGAGGTCCAGCGGCAGATTGTGGGCGCTGATGGCGTACAACTGGCTCAGAATCTGCGCATTGGTAGCGCTGCCCAACGGCGCGCTACCGGTCAGTTGCTGTTGGATGTCTTCGAGTTCCTGTTGGGTCGGCCCTTGGGCGAGGAAGTCGTTGAACATCGTCTTGATATGGGCCAGCACGGCATCGGCCTGCTCTGGTCGGGTCTGCAAATCAATGGTCAGTAACCCCTGCGCCTGAAGGGCTGAAAGGTCGGCTTCAACGTGGTAGGTCAGGCCTCGGCGTTCACGCAGTTCATTGGTCAGACGGTTGGTGAAAACCCGCATGGCCATCTGAAGCGCGACGTAGTCCGGACTGTTTCGCAGGACACTTGGCTGGGCAAGGCGTAGATAAGCCTGGGTCGATGGTCGCTCAACGCGTAGCAGACCTGGAGCGGCCGGACTTGTCACTGGCTGGATCGCGGCAGTGGCCGGTCCCAGGGGCAAGGCCGCGGATATCTGCGCACCGATGCGCTGGGCTTCTTCCTCGGTGAGGTCACCAACCAGTGTGATCTGGGCATTGCCCGCGGCATAAGCCTCGCGATAAAAGTCTTGCACCTGGGTGCGGGTGACGGAGGTCAGTCCGGCCCTGGTTCCGTAGAAGGACTGAGCATAACCGTGCTCGGGAAACAACTGACCGAGGTTCGCTTGTCGGGCTTGAGCGGCATGGGACTGATCTTCAAGGTCCAGAAAGTACTGCAATTGGGATTTCACCGTAGGCAGGGACTCTTGCGGCAACAGCGGCTTGCCGAGTACCTGGGCAAACAGTTCCAGGGCTGGAGCGCGCCGTGATTCGTCACTCAGGCTACGCAGGGAAAACCAGGTCCGGTCCTGGCTGATATCCATACCCATCCTGGCACCCAGATTGTCGAACGTCGCCTGTATGGCGTTGACGTCCTTGCCAGCTACGCCCTCATTCAAAAGGCTATAGGTGACCGCGGCCAGGCCGGGTTGATGCGGGGTGTGGGCGCTGCCGGCAGCAAAACTCACCAAGGCATCAAACATTGGCAGGCCAGGGGTGTGGATGAACAGGATCTTCGTTCCACTGAGCGTTTTGTAACCCTTGATCGACAGCGTGCGCTGGGTCGCCGGAGTCTGTGGTTCATTGAGCGATTGCAGCACTGGTTTCTGGGGCGCCGTGGTTGCAACGGCAGGGGCCTGCGCACTCAACAGCATGCCGGCCAGGATCAATCCACTGATGAGGCCTTTGAGCTTATCCATTGTTTTTCTCCGGCAAGATTGTCGCGGTACTCAGGCGCTCACGCGTCAGGTAAGTCTTTGCGACCTGTTGAATATCCAGGGGGGTGACCTTGTTCAGCTCATCGGTATCCTGATCGGCCAGCCGCCAGTCCAGGCCGATGGTTTCCAGCAGGCCCAAGGTGTTGGCCTGTTCTTCCAGATCATCCTGCGCATAAACCGAGTTAGCGATCAGGAGGTTTTTCGCGCGCTCCAGTTCTGCCGGTTCCGGTGCCTTGCTCTTCAGTGATTCGATCACTTGCCACAGGCGGGCGAGGGCTTCGTCAGCGTCACTGAGCTTGTCCGGGTTGAGCTGGGTGCTGATGGTCAGTAACGAATCGCCGCGATTGAAGGCGTCGTACGCTGAGTCGGCCTCGGTGAATATCGCCTCGCCCAGTTGCAGTTGCTGTTTGATCCGCGCGCTACTGGACCCGGCCAGTAACATATCGAGCAGGCGCAGGGCATGGGCGGTCCGATGATCCGGTGCCGTGGTCAGGCTGGGCGCGTTGAAACTCATGATCAGGCGCGGGGATGCTATGGGTGCATACAGGGTCAGTGACCGTTCTCCGGCAGAAGCCAGCTCGACAGGGGTAGGCGCCACAGGTGTCGCACGTCGCTCAAGGTGGCCGAAGTGCTGCTGTGCCAGGGTCTTGATCCGCTCAGGTGCAACATCGCCAACGACTACCAGCGTCGCATTGTCCGGTGAATACCAGGCCTGATACCACTGCTGCAATTGCACGGCATTCATGCGTTGCAGGTCGTGCATCCAGCCGATTGTCGGGGTTCGGTAGCCGCTGGCCGGGTAGGCGATGCTGTTCAGTCGTTCTTGAGCCAGCGCGATGATTTCATCATCAAAGTGCATCCGACGCTCCTCCTGAATGACCTTGAGCTCCTGTGTAAAGTCCTGTGCATCCAGCTCGGCCGTACTCATCAGATCGGCCAGTATTTCAAAAGCGACGCCAGTGCGGCCGGAAGGCAGTGTCTGGTAAAAGACCGTGAAATCGGTGCCGGTAAATGCGTTTTCGCTGGCGCCCAGTTTTTTCAGTATCGCCGCGAACTCTCCGGCGCAGGCCTTGCTGCTGCCTTTGTAGACCATATGTTCGAGGGCGTGGGACAGGCCGGACTGGCCGGGAGGCTCGTAGCTTGCACCGACCTTGATCCAGAGCTGGGCGGTAACGATGGGCGAGCGATGGTCCTCGCGCACGATAACCTTGAGGCCGTTGTCCAGTACGAAGTCTTGCGTCGCGGGGGGTGTCGCCGCGCTGGCCATGAGCGGTAGCCAGGCGATAAAGGGCAGCATAAATAGGCTGCGGGAGATGTTCATCCGTGTTCATCCTCAGTGGTTTGCAGGTAATTGCGCAAACCACTGTGGATGATCCGTAAGGGCGTCAGGTGGTAACTATGTAGTGCACCTCACAACCAGGCTGGGGCAGTCGTCTCGCTGAAATGTCAGGCGTTGCGCTGCCACAACGAGTAATACACGCGTCCGGATTTCTGCTCCCGGTGCAGGCGCCAGTTCTCCGGCAGGCCCAGGGTCGACGGCGCCGACTCGCTTTCGGTGTACACCCAGGCGTCTTCGGCCAGCCATTGGCGCTCTTCGAGCAACTTGCAAACGGCGGGCAGCAGGTTCTGGTTGAATGGCGGGTCGAGGAACACCAGGTCGTAGGCCGTCGCGGTCTGGGTTTCCAGGTAGCGCAGGGCATCGGCAGTCTGGACCTGGCCGTTGGTGCACCGCAGCGTCCCCAGGTGCTCTTTCAGGCTGGACACCGCGATACTGCTGGCGTCCAGCGCCTGACCCATGGCCGCGCCACGGGACAGTGCTTCAAGGAACAGCGCGCCGCTGCCGGTGAACGGGTCGAGCACCTTGGCGCCCGGCACGTAAGGCGCGAGCCAGTTGAACAGGGTTTCACGCACGCGATCCGGCGTCGGGCGCAGGCCAGGGGCGTCGGGGAAGCTCAGCTTCCGGCTGCGCCATTCGCCGCCGATGATGCGCAGCTGGTTCACGCCGTTATGGACGTTTTTGGCGGGTTTTTTAGGATGGGCCATTAATGCTCCGGAACCCCGAGCGGCTGCTCGGAAGGTTTATCAGTAGGGGCCGGTAACGGCTTTTGCGGCACGGTCGGGCCAGCGCTGACGATGACCATCTTGTCCGTGCCCAGGTGTTTGTTCATGGCGGCTTTGACCTGCTCGACGGTCAAGGCCTGGGACTGTTGCATGAAGTCTTCCAGGTGACTCAGCGGCAGGTTGTAGAAACCGATGGCGCCCAGCTGACCGACGATATCGGCGTTGCTCGCGGTGGACAGCGGGAAGCTGCCGGCCAGTTCGCGCTTGGCGTCGTCCAGCTCTTTTTCGGTCGGGCCGGTTTTAAGGTAGTCGGCCAACACATCCTGCACCAGTTTCAGGGTGCCTTCGCTCATCTCGGCGCGGGTTTGCAGGTTGATCATGAATGGGCCGCGCGCCTGCATCGGGGTAAAGCCCGAATACACGCCGTAAGTCAGGCCACGCTTCTCGCGCACTTCGCTCATCAGACGGGTGCCGAAGCCGCCGCCACCGAGAATCTGGTTGCCCATGGACAACGCCGCGTAGTCCGGGTCGTCGCGGTCGATGCCCAATTGCGCGAGCATCAGGTTGGTCTGCTTGGACGGGAACTCGATATGGCCGACGCTGGCCTTGGGCTCGACCGGTTGCGCGATTTTCGCCAGCGCCGGGCCTTTGGGCAGGGCGCTGGACACCTGGGCGGCAATCGCTTCGGCTTCCGCGCGGGACAGGTCGCCGACCAGTGCGATCACCACGTTACCGGCCGCGTAGGCTTTCTCGTGGAAAGCCCGCAGCTGTGCCTGGGTAATCGCCGGGATGGTTTTCGCCGTGCCGTCGCTGGCGTGTGCGTATGGGTGATCACCGTACAAGCGGTTCATCAGTTCCAGGCTCGCCAGTTTGCCGGGATTCTGTTTCTGGTATTCGAAACCGGCGAGCATCTGGTTCTTGATGCGGGCAAACGAGTCGGCGGGGAAGGTCGGTTTGCCGACGACTTCGGCGAACAGCTTCAAGGCCGTCTCGCGCTTGTCCCGGTCACTGAGGCTGCGCAGCGACGCGATGGCCATGTCCTTGTAGGCACCGTTGCCAAAGTCGGCGCCCAGGCCTTCGAAACCCTGGGCAATGGCACCGACGTCTTTGCCGGCCACGCCTTCGTTGAGCATGGCGTTGGTCAACACCGCCACGCCCGGTGCATCGCCGTCCTGGCTGCTGCCGGCGGCGAAGATCAGGCGCATGTCGAACATCGGCAGCTCATGGGCTTCGACGAACAGCACTTTCGCACCTTCGGCAGTGCTCCAGGTTTGTACGTCCAGCTGGCGGTGGCCCGGTGCCTTGCCGTTGAGTTCGGTCAGCGATTGCAGTTTCTGGCTGGCCTTGGCCTTGTCCAGGGCTTCGCTGGCACTGGTTTCGCCAGAACGCGACAAATAGAACGCGGCGGAACCGAAAACGGCAACGGCGACCAGGCCGATCAGGGCCAGGCGAGAGGGTTTACGCTCACTCATGAGTCGTCTCCAGAGGCAGTACATGGGCGACGCTGAGACGTTCGCGGGTGAAATACAGCTTGGCGGCTTTCTGGATGTCTTGCGGCGTGACGCTTTCCAGATCGGCCAGTTCGGTGTCCATCAGCTTCCATGACAGGCCGACGGTTTCCAGTTGGCCGATGGCGGTGGCCTGGCTGGTGATCGAGTCACGCTCGAAGACCAGGCCGGCGATGACTTGTGCGCGTACCCGTTCCAGCTCTTCAGCGGTTGGCGCCGTGGTTTTAAGCTGGTCGAGCAGCTTCCACAATCCGGCTTGCGCCTGGGCGATGGTCTTGTGTTTCTGTGAGTTTGGCGATGCCGACAGGGTGAAGAGGCTGTCGCCACGGGTGTAGGCGTCGTAACTCGACGAGCCGCCGGACACCAGTTCTTCTCCGCGCTCCAGTTGCGTCGGGATGCGTCCGCTGTAGCCGCCGTCGAGCAGCGCCGAGATCAGGCGCAGGGCATTGACCAGGCGTTTGTCGTCGGTGGTGGCGATGCTTGGCACGTTGAAGGCCAGCATCAGGCTAGGCAGTTGGGTCTGCACATGCAGGGTGATCTGGCGCTCGCCCGGCTCGGCCAGTTCCAGCGGTTTTTTCGCGGCGGGCACTTCACGCTTGGCGATCGGGCCGAAGTAGCGTTGGGCCAGGGTTTTGACTTCGTCCGGGGTGACATCGCCAACCACCACCAGCGTGGCGTTGTTGGGCACGTACCAGGTTTCGTACCAGTGGCGCAGTTCTTCGACTTTCATCCGTTCAAGGTCGGCCATCCAGCCGATGGTCGGCGTGTGGTAGCCGCTGGCCGGGTAGGCCATGGCCTTGAAGCGCTCGTAGGCCTTGGACATCGGCTTGTCGTCGGTGCGCAGGCGACGCTCTTCCTTGATGACTTCGATTTCCTTGGCGA
The DNA here is from genome assembly GCF_056402155.1 of Pseudomonas sp. P4_C1. Lineage (NCBI taxonomy): Bacteria > Pseudomonadati > Pseudomonadota > Gammaproteobacteria > Pseudomonadales > Pseudomonadaceae > Pseudomonas > Pseudomonas sp. P4_C1. The sequence continues at coordinate 16,432 of NZ_JBFUHY010000014.1, read as the reverse complement.
ACTCGTCGGGCGGCAGGCGCAGGCTGGCCATGCGGTCGGCTTCCAGCTCGAAGGCTACGCCCAGGCGATCCCGGGCCAGCACCTGGTAGTACGCGGTGAAGTCGTCGCTGGTGAATGCATTCTCTTCGGCGCCGAGGTCGCGCAGGATCAGCGAGGCTTCGCCAGGGCCAACCTTCTCGCTACCCTTGAACATCATGTGTTCCAGAGCGTGGGACAGGCCGGTATTACCCGGCGTCTCGTAGCTGGAGCCGACCTTGTACCAGACCTGGGAAACCACCACGGGCGCACGGTGGTCCTCACGCACGACCACCTTCAGGCCATTGTCGAGGGTGAATTCGTGGGTGGGTTGCGGGTCGGCGGCCAGGGCCGAAAGGGGTAGGCAAACTGTGCTGAGCAGCAGGCCTGCGGCGCGGCGGGCAAGAGCATTCATTCGTTTTTAAACCTTTGGGGCTGCCCGCTTGGTCTTAGCCTAGGCGGGCGAGGAGGTGCTAGGATACTGATCCGGTTTACTGGCGGCCACGCCTATCAGGCCTTTGACCGGCCTTCGGGTTGTATGGGTTACCGGCAGAAACTTTGAGTTTGTCAGCTAAACTCTGCGTTTTCGCCGACGATGCCGTTCCAGTCCTTCGTATTAGTCGACCTTTGAGGCGCCGTTGGCACCTCGACAAAATGTTGCGCGTGAACAAGCTGGGTCAATCGCAGTCTGTTCTGCATCGAATATTTATTTGCCGGGGCGCCATTGGCGCGTCGCTACTGTGAGATAGCCGTCCTCCATGTTTGGTTCCAACGACGACAAGAAGACCCCAGCTGCGGCTGGCGAGAAAAAAAGCCTGTTCGGATGGCTGCGCAAAAAGCCGCAGGAACCCGTCGTCGAACAGCCACAAGCCATTCCTGAACCAGCGCCGGCACCGGTCCCGGTAATAGAAGAAGCGTCTGCATCGGTTGCTCTGCCGATTGCCGAGCCGGTGCTGCAGACGCAGGCCGAAGTCGTCGCCGAACCTGCCCGTGAAATCATCGAGCAACCGCTGACCAGCGCTGCCGAGCCGTGGCTGACCTTGCCCGTGGCGGAAGAGCCCGTGGCACTGGTCGAGAATGACCTGGCCCCTCACGTGACACCGCAGATACCGGCCCCGGCTGAGTTTGCGCCGGCCCCGGTTCATGCGCCTGAGATCGAGCCGGTGGTGGCGCCAGTCGTTGTGGCTGAGCCTGCACCTGCACCGGTTGTAATCGAACCGGTAGCCCCGATTGTTGCTGCACCTGCACCTGCACCTGCACCTGCACCTGCACCTGCTCCCGCTCCCGCCCTCGCTCCCATCGAAACCCCGGTCCAGCCAGTGCGCACCGAAGAAACCAAAGCCGGTTTCTTCGCCCGTCTCAAGCAGGGCCTGTCCAAGACCAGCGCCAGTATCGGCGAAGGCATGGCCAGCCTGTTTCTGGGCAAGAAGGTCATCGATGACGAACTGCTGGAAGACCTCGAAACCCGCTTGCTGACCGCCGACGTCGGTGTCGAAGCCACTTCGGTGATCATCCAGCGTCTGACGCAGAAAGTCGCACGCAAAGAGCTGGCCGACGCCGATGCCCTGTACAAATCCCTGCAGGCCGAGCTGGCGGCCATGCTCAAGCCTGTCGAGCAGCCGCTTAAAGTCACCTCGCAGAACAAGCCGTTCGTGATTCTGGTCGTCGGCGTCAACGGTGCCGGCAAGACCACCACCATCGGCAAACTGGCGAAGAAGCTGCAGCTGGAAGGCAAGAAAGTCATGCTCGCCGCTGGCGACACCTTCCGCGCCGCGGCGGTGGAGCAGTTGCAGGTCTGGGGCGAGCGCAACAAGATCCCGGTGATCGCGCAGCACACTGGCGCCGACTCGGCTTCGGTGATCTTCGACGCCGTGCAGGCCGCCAAGGCCCGTGGTATCGATGTGTTGATCGCCGACACCGCCGGCCGCCTGCACACCAAAGACAATCTGATGGAAGAGCTGAAGAAGGTTCGCCGGGTGATCGGCAAGCTCGACGCCGACGCACCTCACGAAGTGCTGTTGGTGCTTGACGCTGGTACCGGCCAGAACGCCATCAACCAGGCCAAGCAATTCAACCAGACCGTCGAGCTGACTGGCCTGGCGCTGACCAAGCTCGATGGCACAGCGAAAGGTGGGGTGATTTTCGCCCTGGCCAAGCAATTCGGCCTGCCGATCCGCTACATCGGCGTCGGCGAAGGCATCGACGATTTGCGTACCTTTGAAGCAGAACCCTTTGTCCAGGCATTGTTTGCCGAGCGGGAGCGTTCATGATTCGTTTCGAACAGGTCGGTAAGCGCTACCCGAACGGTCACGTCGGCTTGCATGAGCTGAGCTTTCGAGTCCGTCGTGGCGAGTTTCTGTTTGTCACCGGCCATTCCGGCGCCGGTAAAAGCACCTTGTTACGGCTGTTGCTGGCCATGGAGCGCCCGACCAGCGGCAAATTGCTGCTCGCCGGGCAAGACCTGAGCACCATCAGCAATGCGCAGATACCTTTCTTGCGCCGGCAGATCGGTGTGGTGTTCCAGAATCACCAGTTGCTGTTCGATCGCACGGTGTTCAACAACGTTGCATTGCCATTGCAGATCCTGGGCCTGTCCAAGGCCGAGATCGCCAAGCGCGTGGACTCGGCACTGGAGCGCGTGGCGCTGTCGGATAAAACCGATCTGTACCCGGGCGACCTGTCCACCGGTCAGCAGCAGCGCGTCGGCATCGCCCGCGCCATCGTCCACCGTCCGGCCTTGCTGTTGGCGGACGAACCGACCGGTAACCTCGACCCGCGTCTGGCCGCCGAGATCATGGGTGTGTTCGAAGACATCAATCGCCTGGGTACCAGCGTGCTGATCGCCAGTCATGACCTGGCCCTGATCGCCCGCATGCGCCATCGCATGCTGACGCTACAACGCGGTCGATTGATCGGTGACGGGGAGGCCGCGGTATGAGCGCAACACGTAGCCCCAAGGTTTCCGAGCGTGTGGCCCCGAAGGCCGCCGATCCGCAGCCGCAAAAGAAAAAACGCGATGATGACGACGGGCCGGACTTTGCTACGTTGTTCCGCGCCTGGATCGAAAGTCATCGCGCCAGTCTGGTGGACAGCCTGCGCCGCCTGGGCAAGCAGCCTGTCGGCAGTTTTTTCACCTGCATGGTGATGGCGGTGGCCCTGAGTTTGCCCATGGGGCTGTCACTTTTGCTAAGTAATGTCGAGCGTCTGGGTGGTTCCTGGCAGCGTGCGGCGCAGATTTCCCTGTACCTGGACCTTGAGGCCAAGCCGGCGGAAGGCGAATCGCTGCGTGATCAGATCAAGGGAATGCCTGGCGTCGCCGATGCCGAATACGTTGGCCGGGATCAGGCGCTGGAAGAGTTCCAGAAACAGTCCGGGCTGGGCGAGGCGCTAAAGGAGTTGCCGGAGAACCCGCTGCCGGGCGTGGTCCTGGTGACGCCGAACGAAGTCGACAAGCCGGCCCTTGAAGCATTAAGACAAAAACTATCCGAGCTGCCGAAGGTACAACAGGCGCAACTTGATTTAGTCTGGGTCGAGCGTCTGGCAGCCATCCTCAAGCTGGGTGATCGATTTGTCTTCGGTCTGACCGTGCTTCTGGTTTCTGCATTACTTTTGGTGATAGGCAATACCATTCGTCTTCATATTGAAAACCGCCGCACAGAGATAGAAGTGATTAAACTGGTCGGCGGCACTGACAGCTATGTACGCAGGCCCTTTCTATATATGGGCGCGCTGTATGGCTTCGGTGCGGGGATTCTGTCCTGGGGCGTACTGGCGTTCGGCCTTGATTGGCTGAACGACGCGGTGGTAGGGCTGGCCGGTTTGTACGGCAGTGATTTTGCACTGGCTGGAGTGCCAGTTGCCGACGGTCTGTCTCTCTTGCTTGGCGCGGTGCTGTTGGGGTATATCGGTGCATGGATTGCAGTCGCACGCCACCTGAGGGAGCTTGCGCCTAAGTAGTATCATTTTGCTCGTATTGACCTTTCAGCGTTTTTGGGTTTTGGGAACTTGTCTTTCGGTTTCCGGTCAATTTTCGCAGTGCTGAACTGCACGAGTTTGTAAGTCGGAGGTTTTTTCGTATGACCAATTCTTTGCAACCTGCATATGCTCTGGTCCCGGGTGCGAACCTGGAGGCCTATGTGCACACCGTCAACAGCATTCCATTGCTGTCGCCGGAGCAGGAGCGTGAACTGGCCGAGAGTCTCTATTATGAGCAGGATTTGGGGGCGGCTCGGCAGATGGTGCTCGCCCACCTGCGTTTTGTCGTACATATCGCCCGTAGCTATTCCGGCTACGGCCTGGCCCAGGCTGACCTGATCCAGGAAGGCAACGTCGGCCTGATGAAAGCCGTGAAGCGTTTCAACCCGGAAATGGGCGTGCGCCTGGTGTCCTTTGCCGTGCACTGGATCAAGGCGGAAATCCACGAATTCATCCTGCGCAACTGGCGCATCGTGAAAGTCGCGACCACAAAGGCCCAGCGCAAGCTGTTCTTCAACCTGCGCAGCCAGAAGAAACGTCTGGCCTGGTTGAATAACGAGGAAGTCCACCGTGTGGCGGAAAGCCTCGGTGTTGAGCCTCGGGAAGTGCGCGAGATGGAAAGTCGCCTGACCGGCCATGACATGGCCTTCGACCCGGCTGCCGAAGCGGATGACGACAGTGCTTTCCAGTCGCCGGCCAACTATCTGGAAGACCACCGGTACGACCCGGCCCGTCAACTGGAAGACGCCGACTGGAGCGACAACTCCAACCACAACCTGCACGAAGCGCTGGAAGTGCTGGACGACCGCAGCCGTGACATCCTCTATCAGCGCTGGCTGGCGGAAGAAAAAGCCACGCTGCACGACCTGGCGCAGAAGTACAACGTGTCGGCCGAGCGTATTCGCCAGCTCGAGAAGAGTGCGATGAACAAGCTCAAAGTGTCGATCGCTGCGTAACTGGCGAGCAGGCAATAAAAAACGCCCCGATCGTTGATCCTGTGGGGGCGAGCTTGCTCGCGATGAGGTCCGAACATTCAATATAAAAGTTGAATGTCAGGCCGCAATCGCGAGCAAGCTCGCTCCCACAGGGATCTTCAGTGTTTCAATAAATGGTGATCGGTTATTCGGCCCAAGGCGCCCGGCGTGAATCGTTCAGTCCGACCAGATAGCTATCCCCGCCCAGTTGGCTCATCTGCCGTCGAATCCACCCTGCACGCCGCGAAACGTAGGAAGTCGGATGGCTGRCACTCCAGACTCGCGGGTTGGGCAGGACGGCGGCGAGCAGGCTCGACTGCTGGCGGCTGAGGCCTTTTGCACTCACACCAAAGTGATGTCGGGCGGCCGCTTCGGCGCCAAACACGCCGTCATCCCACTCGACGCTGTTGAGGTACACCTCAAGAATTCGCTGCTTTGGCCAAAACACTTCGATCAATGCAGTAAACCAGGCCTCCAGGCCTTTGCGCAGCCAGCTGCGTCCGGACCACAAGAACAGATTTTTCGACACTTGCTGGCTGAGGGTGCTGGCGCCACGGATCGAACCGCCGCGCTCGTTATGGGCAAACGCCGCCTGAATCGCGCCGATATCGAAGCCCCAGTGCTCCGGAAATTTCTGGTCTTCGCCGGCAATCACCGCGACTTTCAGGTCATCGGAGATCTCGTCCCAGGGTTTCCAGGTCCGTTGCAGGTCAATGGGTTCGCCATCGAACCAGGATTCGATCTTGCGCTCGACCATCAATGCGGTCCCCGGTGGCGGCACCACGCGAAAGATCAGCACCAGCAATACGCTGCCACCCATGAACCAGAGCACGGCATTGGTGAAACGACGGAAATAGATACGCAGCATAGAGATGGCTTGGCCGAACCCGTTGAGCAGGCCATTATACAGACCCTGTTGATCGAGTCTGACTGGAGTTCTGCATGCTGCGTGGCTTTCTGATGCTGGCCGCTTTTTTCGGCTTCACCGGTGTCGGCCTCGGCGCCTTTGCCGCCCATGGCCTGAAAAACCGCCTGAGCGCCGAGTACATGGCAATTTTCCACACGGGCGTCACCTATCAACTGGTACATACCCTGGCATTACTGGGCGTCGCATTCCTGGCCACGCAGATTCCCGGCCGCCTGATCACCTGGGCCGGCGCATCGTTTGCCATCGGTATCCTGCTGTTCTCCGGCAGCCTGTATGTTTTGACGCTGACGGGCCTCAGCAAGTTCGGCATCATCACCCCGTTCGGTGGCCTGGCCTTCCTGGTGGGCTGGTTTTGCCTGGGGTTAGCCGCCTGGCGCTTGCAACTTACCGCTTGACGCTTGTTGCTGACCTTTAGGTCATGATCGGGCTAGAATGCCAGCCCCTAAAAATGATGGCGGCATCCGGCATGCGCATTCAGTTGAACGGCGAATCCTTTGAACTGCCCGACGGTGAAACCGTTGCGGCCCTGCTGACCCGTCTGGATCTGACCGGACGCCGGGTGGCGGTCGAACTCAATCTGGATATCGTCCCGCGCAGTCAGCACGCAGACACCACGTTGAACGACGGCGACAACGTCGAAGTGGTGCACGCCATCGGTGGCGGCTAGCAACCTCGGCCGAGTGGCCACAGAATTCTGCAAGTACCTCACCCCTATAGAGGATTTCCCATGAGCATCGTTCGCAGCGACAAGCCTTTCGTCCTGGCCGGTCGTACTTACCAGTCGCGTTTGCTGGTCGGTACCGGCAAGTACCGTGACATGGAAGAAACCCGCCTGGCCATCGAAGCCTCGGGTGCCGAGATCGTCACCTTCGCCGTGCGTCGCACCAACCTTGGCCAGATCGAGGGCGAGCCGAACCTGCTCGAAGTGCTGTCGCCGGATCGCTACACCTTCCTGCCGAACACCGCCGGTTGCTACGACGCTATCGAGGCCGTGCGCACTTGCCGCCTGGCCCGTGAGCTGCTCGATGGCCACAACCTGGTGAAGCTGGAAGTGCTGGCCGATCAGAAAACCCTGTTCCCCAACGTGATCGAAACCCTCAAGGCCGCCGAAACGCTGGTCAAGGAAGGCTTCGACGTGATGGTCTACACCAGTGATGACCCGATCATCGCCCGTCAATTGGCGGAAATCGGCTGTATCGCGGTGATGCCGCTGGCTGGTCTGATCGGTTCGGGCCTGGGGATCTGCAACCCGTACAATCTGCAAATCATCCTGGAAGAAGCCAAAATCCCGGTGCTGGTGGATGCCGGTGTCGGTACCGCGTCCGACGCCACCATTTCCATGGAGCTGGGTTGTGATGCGGTGCTGATGAACTCGGCCATCGCCCACGCCCAGCAGCCGGTCATGATGGCTGAAGCCATGAGACATGCCATCGTCGCAGGCCGCCTGGCCTACCTCGCTGGCCGCATGCCGAAAAAACTCTATGCCAGCGCCTCTTCGCCGCTGGATGGTCTGATCAAGTAAGAGCCATTGATGACTGAATCGAACGACACGCCTATCCAGACGGAAGAAGGCGACGAGCGCCAACACCGCCGCATCAAAAGTTTCGTGATGCGCGCCGGGCGCATGACCGAAGGCCAGCAAAAGGGCCTGGAGCAGGGCACTCCGCTGTTCGTGCTGCCGCTGGCTGATGCGCCGGTGGACTTCGACCAGGTGTTCGGTCGCTCGGCACCGCGCTCGCTGGAAATCGGTTTCGGCATGGGCCACTCGCTGCTGGAAATGGCAGCGGCTGCGCCGGATCAGGATTTCATCGGCGTCGAAGTGCACCGTCCGGGTGTCGGTGCGCTGCTCAATGGCGTGCTGACGCAAGGCCTGACCAACCTGCGGGTCTACGATTGCGACGCGATCGAAGTGCTCAACCGCTGCGTGGCCGATAACAGCCTCGATCGCCTGATGCTGTTTTTCCCGGACCCGTGGCACAAGAGCCGTCACCACAAGCGTCGTATCGTTCAGGCGTCCTTCGCTGAGCTGGTGCGCAGCAAGTTGAAGGTCGGCGGCATTCTGCACATGGCCACCGATTGGGAACCGTACGCCGAATACATGCTGGAAGTGATGAGCGTCGCGCCGGGTTACCGCAATCTTGCCGAAGACGGCAAGTGCGTACCGCGCCCGGCCGAGCGGCCGATCACCAAGTTCGAACGCCGTGGCGAACGTCTTGGGCATGGCGTGTGGGATTTGAAGTTCGAGAAGTTGGCGTAAAACCTGTGGGAGCGAGCTTGCTCGCGATGGCGGCCTGACAGTCAACATAGATGTTGAATGTGATGGCCTCATCGCGAGCAAGCTCGCTCCCACAGTTGTCTGTGTGTGCCGCAGGATCAGCGGCGGTCAGCGACCACGCCAATCAACACCAACACCACCAGCAACACTGGCGCCAGGCTGTAGTTGTTGAACTGGCTCAGGCCGCGCACGACCCACGGCGTGGCGTAGATCAGTGCCGCGCCGCTACCGATCATGCACAGCAGGGACATCAGCGGCACGCGCAATGCGCCGGCGATGCTGCCCAGACGCTGCTCGACCCAGCCTTTGAAATCCGCACCGAACAGCACCAGCAGGCAACCCACCAGGGCCAGGGCGATTTCCGAGAGGTTGCTGCGGCTCCAGCGAGACACGGTGGCAAGCAGGTCGAGTACCAAATCCATTCGTTTTCCCTTAAGGCTGAAATCAGCTCAGAAATTTCTGCAGCAAGTCGTTGAGGAAGAGTTGTCCGCGCTCGGTGGCTACCAGACGTGACGGTTCGACCTGCAACAGGCCGCTTTGTTCGGCTTCACGGCGGCCCTCAGCAAGGCTTTCCAGCGTCATGCCGGTACGTTCCGGGTACAGCCGCGATTCGACGCCTTCAGTCAGGCGCAGCGCGTTCATCAGGAATTCGAACGGCATTTCATCATTGGTCAGCGCTTTCTCGCCAGCCTGGAAGCTTTTCGCCGGATTCAGGTAGTCCTTCGGCAGGCGGGTCTTCCAGGTGCGAATGATGCGCCCGTCCGGATGGCTGAGCTTGCCATGGGCGCCCGCGCCGATGCCGATGAAGTCGCCAAAACTCCAGTAATTGAGGTTATGACGCGCCGGGCGACCTGGCAGGGCATAGGCCGAGACTTCGTATTGCGCGTAACCGTGTTCAGCCAACAACGCTTGCCCGGCTTCCTGAATGTCCCACAGCGTGTCGTCTTCCGGCAGCGTTGGCGGCTGGTTCCAGAACACCGTGTTCGGTTCCAGGGTCAGTTGATACCACGACAGGTGTGTCGGTTTCAGGGCGATGGCTGTGCGCAGGTCCGCCAGGGCATCATCCAGGGACTGGTTCGGCAAGCCATGCATCAAGTCCAGGTTGAAGTTGTCGAACCCGGCCTGTCGCGCCATGCCGGCGGCACGTACGGCTTCGTCACCGTTGTGAATCCGCCCCAGGGCCTCGAGTTTTTCTTGCTGGAAACTCTGGATGCCGATCGACAGGCGATTGATCCCCAGTTTCCGGTACGCCACGAACTTGTCTTGCTCGAACGTCCCCGGATTGGCTTCCAGCGTGATTTCGATGTCGCTGGCAAACGGGATGCGCTGTTCGACGCCTTTGAGCAAGCGACCCAGCGAATCAGCACTGAACAGGCTTGGCGTGCCGCCCCCAAAGAAAATCGAGCTCAGCTCACGACCATAAACGGCGTGCAGGTCTTGATCGAGATCGGCCAGCAAGGCGTCGACGTACTCTTCTTCCGGCAGCACGGGGCTGGCGGTGTGGGAGTTGAAGTCGCAATAAGGGCATTTGCGTACGCACCACGGGATGTGGATGTACAGCGCCAGGGGTGGCAGCACAGGCAGCGCTGCCCTGGGCGTTTGTGCGGCGCCACCGAAGATCAGTGGCTTTGCTGCGGAATCGTGGGTCATTTCAAGCCCAGACGCTGGCGCAGCAGATCCATTGCACGGGCGCGGTGGCTGATCTGGTTCTTGTCGCTTGGGCTCAGTTCGGCGCTGGAGCAATCGCGCTCCGGCACCCAGAACAGCGGGTCGTAGCCGAAACCGTGTTCGCCGCTGGCCTCGGTCAGGATGCGCCCGTGCCACAAACCTTCGCAGAGGATCGGCAACGGATCATCGGCGTGACGCACCAAGGCCAGCACGCAGACGAACTGCGCGCTACGTTCTGCTTCAGGCACATCTTTCAGCACGTCGAGCAGTTTGGCGTTGTTCGCCGCATCGCCCTTGCCGTCGGCATAACGCGCCGAGTAGATGCCTGGCGCGCCGCCCAGGAAATCCACCGCCAGCCCGGAATCGTCGGCCAGCGCCGGCAGGCCGGAAATGCGCGCGGCATTGCGGGCTTTCAGGATCGCGTTCTCGACGAACGACAGGCCGGTTTCTTCAGGCTCGACGCTGCTGAACTCGCCAATCGAGCGCAGATGCACCGATTCACCGAGCATGGCCTGGAGCTCCTTGAGTTTGCCGGCGTTATGGCTGGCCAATACGAGTTGTGTGAAGTTGATCATTGGCCGGGGAAGAGCTCTTGGTTGAAATTGATGGTGTTGATTTTGTCGCCGGTCTGCACCTTGATGTCGAAGGTGCGGGTTTCCTGCTGCGGTACCGGGAATTGGGCGATGTAGTAGATCGCACCTTGTTCAGTGATCTGGCGGAACTTCAGGTCCACACTTTGGCTGGTCAGGTCTTTGACCGTACCGCTGACCTGCGCCATCTGCGGTTTGCCGTCCTTGAGCACCGCAATGTTGATCACGCCCTGGTTCTTGCTGCGGGTGAGTTCGGCGGACTTGGCAATGTCCGGTGTCAGGTAGGTGGAGTTGAAGGTGTTGTAGTGCACCGTCACGTCACCGAAGGTTTCCTTGCGCTCGCCCTTGATGGCGTCGGCGGCCATGGCGGTGACGCTCAGGCAGGCAGTGAGTAGAAGCAACGCTAGACGACCCATGATCGTTCTCCTTGAAATAGGGTGGATCAGACCGCGACCTTGTGGTCGGAAAGTCCCGGACTGCTCACGCGGTAGATTCCGATCTCACCTAACAGATTAGGCCATAGCTTACTGGCCCACCCGTGCCGATGTTGTTGATCCACGGCAAGCCGATCAATGACCTTCGCCTCACGTTCGCGACACAAGGCTTCAAAGTCCGCGAAGGTGCAGAAGTGAATGTTCGGCGTGTTGTACCAGGTATACGGCAGGAACTCGGAAACCGGCATCCGGCCCTTGCTCGCCAGGTACCAGCGGCAGCGCCAGTGACCGAAGTTGGGGAAGGTGATGATGCACTGCCGGCCCACGCGCAGCATTTCCTCGAGGATCCTGTCCGGGTAGTGCACGGCTTGCAGTGCCTGGGTCATGACCACGATGTCGAAACTGTTGCTGGCAAAGTTGCCCAGGCCCTTGTCCAGGTCCTGTTCGATGACGTTGATGCCCTTGGCCACGCACTCGGCAATGTTGTCGGCGTCGTTTTCCAGGCCATAACCGGTGACTTGCTTGTTATCGCGCAGCCAGGTCAGCAGTTCGCCATCGCCGCACCCGAGGTCGAGCACGCGGCTGCCGGCGGGGATCCATTCCTGGATGATTTCCAGATCAGCTCTCATGGCTTTCTCACAGCGTAATGCGGTTCATGTAATTGCCGAATGCCTGCAGGTAGCGTGGGATCGGAATCAGGAAGGCGTCGTGGCCTTGCGGGGCGTCGATCTCGAGGTAGCAGACGTCCTTGCGCGCGGCCATCAGCGCGTCCACCAGTTCCCGCGAGCGGGCAGGGGAGAAGCGCCAGTCGGTGGTGAACGACATCACGCAGAACTTGGCCTTGGCACCTTCAAAGGTTTTCGCCAGGTTATCGTCGAAGTTCGCCGCCGGATCGAAGTAGTCGAGCGCTTTGGTCATCAACAGATACGTATTGGCATCGAAGCGCCCGGAGAACTCTTCGCCCTGATAGCGCAGGTAGCTTTCCACCTGGAACTCGACGCTGTGGAAGTCGTAGTTGAGCTTCTCGCTCTTGAGCCCGCGGCCGAATTTCTCGCCCATGGAGTCGTCGGACAGGTAGGTGATGTGCCCGACCATCCGCGCCAGCATCAGGCCGCGCTTGGGGATCACGTTGTGTTCCTGGAACGAACCGCCGTGGAACTCCGGGTCGGTGAGGATCGCCTGGCGCGCCACTTCGTTGAACGCGATGTTCTGTGCCGACAGCTTGGGTGCCGAGGCGATGGCCAGGCAGTGACGGATGCGGTCAGGGTAGGTGATGCTCCATTGCATCGCCTGCATGCCGCCGAGGCTGCCGCCGATCACGGCTGCGAATTGGGCGATACCGAGACGGTCCGCCAGACGCGCCTGGCTGTGCACCCAGTCTTCCACGGTCAATACCGGAAAGTCGGCACCGAACGGCTTGCCGGTGTCCGGATTGATGCTGCTCGGGCCGGTGGAGCCGTTGCAGCCGCCGAGGTTGTTCAGGCTGACCACGAAGAACTTGCTGGTGTCGATCGGCTTGCCGGGACCGATGCAGCTGTCCCACCAACCGGGTTTGCGGTCGTCGGCGCTGTGGTAGCCAGCGGCGTGGTGGTGGCCGGACAGGGCGTGGCAGATCAGCACGGCATTGCTCGCCGTGGCGTTGAGCGTGCCGTAGGTTTCGTAAATCAGGTCATAGGCCGGGAGCGAACGGCCGCAGGCGAGAGCCAGGGCTTCGCTGAAGTGCGCCACTTGCGGCGTCACCAGACCAACAGAATCGGGGGGAAAGGCAGCTGGCATCGACCCTGCTCTCGTTGAAATGAGGCGTAAGTCTAAAGACCGCTGGGGTTAGCGGCAAGCAAAGGCCCGAGCTGATTTTTTCATGTAAGACCGAGGTGCGGCCATCGCGGGCAAGCCACGCTCCCACAGGGGTACGCATTCCAATGTGGGAGCGAGCTTGCTCGCGATGAACGATGACGCGGTCAGCCCGTCGGGCGCACCAGATCCGGCAAGTCCGGCAACTTCTTCGGCGAGCAGATCCGCACCCGTTTCTGCCGGTTCAACTCGCCACTGATCAGGCTGACCTGGCTCTTGGACACGCCAAAGGCCTTGGCCAGAAACGCCATCAAATACGCGTTGGCCTTGCCCTCGACTGGCGGCGCGGTCAGGCGGATCTTCAGGCGATCGCCGTGCAGCCCGCAGAAGTCATCGCTACGGGCTGCCGGTTGCAGGTGACACTCCAGAATCAGGTCGTCACCGTCCCAGCGAAACCAGCTCACCGGGTCAGATCAACACGCGGAGGATTTCCGGCATCATGGTCATGGCGGCGAGGTTGTTGATCACCAGCATGTCGACCAGTTTGATGGCCAGGAACGCAAAGATCGGCGACAGATCCAGTCCGCCCAGATTCGGCAGGAACTTGCGGAATGGCGCCAGGGCCGGTTCGCAGACGTCGTTCACCAGTTCGGCACCCGGGTTATGGCTGCCCGGAGCGACCCAGGACAGGATTACGCTGATGATGAGGGCGAAGAAGAAAATCTTCATGAACAGCGCGGTCACGCCGATGACCGACCAGATCAGCAGTGGTAGCGGGTTGCCGGTGGTGCCGTAGGTCAGCAGCAGGGTCAGGGCCATCAGCGCCAGTTGTACCAGGATCGCCAGCACCAGCGAGGACATGTCCAGGCCGAATACGCTCGGGATGATCCGGCGCAGTGGCTTGAGCAGTGGCTGAGTGGCCTTGACGATGAACTGGCAGATCGGGTTGTAGAAGTTCGCCCGCACCAGTTGCAGTACGAAGCGCATCAGCACGATCAGCAGGTACAGGCTGCCGAGGGTTTGCAGCACGTAGACCGCTGCGGTATTCAATCCAATCATGAAAAGCTCCTTATTGACCCAGTTGTTCAGCCATCTCGGCCGAGCGATGCGCGGCAGCGCCGAGTGCTTTTTCGACCAGGGCTTCGAAGCCATTGGCCTGGAACGACTTGATTGCAGCTTCTGTGGTGCCCGCAGGCGAGGTGACGCGGCGGCGCAACTCGGCCGCGTCGACGTCGCTGGAGACGGCCATTTGGGCGGCGCCCAGTGCGGTTTGCAAGGTCAGTTGCGCGGCGATGTCCGCTGGCAGGCCAAGTTTCACGCCAGCGGCGGTCATGGCCTCGATCAGCAGGAAGAAATACGCCGGGCCCGAGCCTGAAACGGCGGTGACGGCGTCCAGTTGCTGCTCTTCATTCAGCCATAAGGCGATGCCGACTGCGGACAGCAGTTCCTGGGCCTGCTGACGCTGTTCGGCGGTCACTTCGGCTGTCGCGAACAGGCCGCTCGCGCCCTGACGCACCAGCGCTGGGGTGTTGGGCATGCAGCGCACGATCGGCTGGGTGCCGAGCCAGTTGTTCATGCTGGCGCAGGTGATGCCCGCGGCAATCGAAACCACCAGTTGATCGGGCTTGAGGCTTGGGCGAAGCGCTTCGCACACGGCTTTCATCGCCTGGGGCTTGACCGCCAGCACGACCACGTCGGCACCGTCGATGGCCTGGGCGTTGTCGGCGAAGGTTTCGATGCCATGCTCAGCACTCACGCGGGCGCGGGTTTCTTCGCCCGGATCGCTAGCGCGAATCTGTGCGGCTTCCAGACCCTTGGCCCGCAGGCCGCCAATCAGACTGGCGGCCATGTTGCCGGCACCGATAAAGGCAATACGTGTCTTGCTCATGTCAGGTCCTTATTCAGAAGTGTGTCAGCCATGTTTACGGCTGGCCGTAGTCGCGGGCGCCAAACAGGGCCGTACCAATACGGACCCAAGTGGCGCCCTGGGCGATGGCTGACTCAAGGTCGTGGCTCATGCCCATGGAAAGTGTGTCGAGCGGCAGGTTCAGGCTGGCTTGCAGGCTTTGCACGGCAGCGAAAGCGGCATCCTGGGCGGCGCGATCTTCAGTCGGTTCAGGAATAGCCATCAACCCGCGCAACTTCAAGCGCGGGAGGGCACTGATGGCGTTGGCCAGGGCCGGCAGGTCGGCCGGGGTGCAGCCGGATTTGCTGGCTTCACCGCTGACGTTGACCTGGATGCAGATATTCAGTGGCGGCAGATCGGCGGGACGTTGTTCGGACAGGCGTTGTGCGATTTTCAGGCGATCCACGGAATGCACCCAGTCGAAGTGCTCGGCGATGGCACGAGTCTTGTTCGATTGAATGGGGCCGATGAAGTGCCAGATCAAGGGCAGGTCGGCCAGTTCGAGCTGTTTGCCCAACGCTTCCTGCAGGTAGTTCTCGCCAAAGTCGCGCAAGCCGGCGGCGTAGGCTTCACGCAGGTCTTGTGCGGGTTTGGTCTTGCTCACGGCCAGCAGCTGGACGCTGTTCTCGGCGCGGTTGGCGGCGAGTGTTGCGGCATGGATGCGCGAACTAACTTCGAGAATGTTGTCTGCTATGGTGGACATCAAGAGGCGCCAGCGGTCTGAAGGTTCGCGGCATTCTACTGGAATTGAGAGACGCTATGGATATCACCGAACTGCTGGCATTCAGCGCCAAACAGGGGGCATCCGACCTGCACTTGTCCGCCGGCCTGCCGCCGATGATTCGGGTGGATGGCGATGTGCGGCGCATCAACCTGCCGGCCCTGGAGCACCAGCAGGTGCAGGTGCTGATCCATGCCATCATGAATGACGCCCAGCGGGTGGATTTCGAGAAACACCTGGAAACCGATTTTTCCTTTGAGGTGCCCGGTGTGGCGCGCTTCCGGGTCAATGCGTTCAATCAGAACCGTGGCGCGGGCGCTGTGTTTCGTACCATCCCGTCGAAAGTGCAGGGCATGGACGAACTGGGCATGGGGGACGTGTTTCGCAAAATGACCGACGCACCCCGTGGCCTGGTGCTGGTGACTGGCCCGACCGGTTCCGGCAAGTCCACCACGCTGGCGGCGATGATCGATTACCTCAATACCCATCGCCATCACCACATCCTCACCATCGAAGACCCTATCGAGTTTGTCCACGAGCCGCGCAAGTGCCTGATCAACCAGCGTGAGGTTCATCGAGATACCCGCAGCTTCGCCACCGCCTTGCGATCGGCACTGCGGGAAGACCCGGATGTGATTCTGGTGGGCGAAATGCGCGATCTGGAGACCATTCGCCTGGCGTTGACCGCCGCCGAAACCGGCCATCTGGTGTTCGGCACGCTGCACACCACGTCGGCGGCGAAAACCATCGACCGGGTAGTCGACGTGTTTCCGGGGGACGAGAAGTCGATGGTGCGTTCGATGCTCTCCGAGTCGCTGCTGGCGGTGGTGTCCCAGACCCTGGTGAAGAAAATCGGCGGCGGACGCATCGCGGCCCACGARATCATGCTGGGGACGTCGGCGATCCGAAACCTGATCCGCGAGGACAAGGTGGCGCAGATGTATTCGGCGATTCAGTCGGGAGGGTCGTTGGGGATGCAGACGCTGGATATGAGCTTGAAGGACCTGGTGACCAAGGGTTTGGTCAGTCGTGACCATGCGCGGGAGAAGGCGCGGTTACCGGATAACTTCTGAGGGAGTGGCTGTGCTTTCAAGGGCCCCATCGCGAGCAAGCTCGCTCCCACAGGGGGGCGAGCAAGCTCGCTCCCACAGGGGG